>JAJQAW010000222.1 GCA_021203585.1 Rikenellaceae bacterium | reverse complement strand
TACATCGCCACCCTGACGGTTTTTGCTTTTGTAATCAGTATCCTCTGGACCATCCTCGATAAAGGATGGGGGGGCGATGAGCTGGGACATGATTACCAAACTTCCCGGCGGCGGATTTTATATCGGTAAAGAAGGCGGTTTTCTCAATGCCATTGTCGGTTCGGTCTACATCGTCGGAGCCTCCACTCTGCTGGGGCTGATAATCAGTATTCCGGTCGTCTTTTACCTGAATGTGTACCTAAAAAAGGATTCCAAACTGGCTTATGCGTCCCGTTTGGCTTACGATGTGCTGTTCGGGATTCCTTCGATCGTCTACGGAGCGTTCGGATTCGCTTTGATGATTCACCTCGGTTTGCGGGCGTCGCTGCTGGGCGGGATTATTGTAGTGATTTTGTTGATTATCCCTATTTTTATCCGCTCGATGGACGAAGCGGCCCGGCAATTCCCGCGCGATATTCTCGAAACCGCCTATTCGCTCGGAGTCACGCGCCTGGAAACCATTAAAGTGGTGCTCCGGCAGATCGCTCCTGGAATCGCTACGGCCACTCTGCTTTCCGTCGGTCGTGCCATCGGCGATGCTGCAGGGGTTATGTTTACGGCCGGGTATACGGACAGTATACCCACTTCGCTTTCGCAACCTGCGGCGACACTGCCGCTGGCTGTCTTTTTCCAGATGAGCAGTCCGGTCAAAGAGGTGCAGGAACGCGCCTATACCGCTGCCTTGGTATTGACCTTGATCGTCCTGGTCATATCCCTGGCCGGTCGGTTTATTACGAACAGGTTCTCCAAAAACAAGCTACAATAATGAAAAACATGTTATCCGTTGCCCTGGGCTCGACCTGGAGCAGTGCCAATCCGGTGGGACGGGAAAAAAAGTTTTTCCGGCCCGACCATAAATTCCTCCGGGAAGCGGATGGACCCGGAATCGATGTGCAGACGCTCAATGTGTATATTAAAGAGCACCACATCCTGAAAAATGTAAACCTCGCTTTACCGGGCAAACAGATTACCTACATCATCGGCCCTTCGGGTTGCGGCAAGTCCACGTTGTTGAAGACGATGAACCGGCTGACCGACCTGGTGGAAGGGGCGCGGGTAGAGGGTAAAATTATGCTCGGCAGCGAGGATATCGTCGGCAGCGGCGAGAGTGTGATCGATCTGCGCCGCAAGGTGGGGCTGGTTTCCCAGAAGCCTTCGCCGCTTCCGATGTCGATTTTTGAAAATATCGCTTACGGTTGCCGGATTCACGGCATCCGCAACAAGCGGAAATTGACCATGGTGGTGAACCATTACCTGGAAGCGGTCGGACTGTGGGAAGAGGTAAAAGACCGGCTCCATGCCCCGGCTACCCGCCTTTCCATCGGTCAGCAGCAGCGGTTGTGTCTGGCTCGCAGCCTGGCCGTCGAACCGCAGTTCATCCTGGCCGATGAGGCTACCAGCGCGCTGGATCCGTTGTCCAGTAAAAACGTCGAAGAATTGTTCGTCAAACTCAAGCGGGATTATTCCATTGTAATGGTGACCCACACCCTTCAACAGGCTCAGCGCATTGCCGATCACGTCGTATTCATGTATCTGGGCGAGGTGGTCGAATTCGGCTCCGCTCAACAAGTTTTTCAGCATCCGCAACACGAATTAACCCAAAGATACCTTTCCGGTGCTTTTAGCTAAATCTCGATTTATGAAGATTCCAAATAAATTGACCCATCTTCGGGAATTGGAAGCCGAATCGATGTACGTACTGCGAGAAGTCGCGGCACAGTTCGACCGTCCGGCGATCCTGTTTTCCGGTGGGAAAGATTCGATCGTTCTCACCCATTTGGCCTACAAGGCTTTTTACCCGGCTCAGATTCCCTTTCCGTTGGTACACATCGATACCGGGCATAATTTTGAAGAGACCATTCAGTACCGGGACGCCCTGGTGGAAAAACTGGGAGCCCGGCTGATCGTCGGTTCCGTACAGGAATCCATCGATCAGGGACGGGTGAAAGAAGAAACCGGTTATAATGCCAGCCGCAATCGGCCCCAAACCGTCACGCTGCTGGATACGATCGAAAAGTATAAATTCGATGCAGCCATCGGCGGAGTCCGCCGTGACGAGGAGAAAGCTCGCGCCAAAGAACGATTTTTTTCCCACCGTGACGAGTTCGGACAGTGGGATCCGCGCAATCAGCGTCCCGAGCTGTGGGGATTGTACAACGGATGTAAAAACGTCGGCGAACATTTTCGGGTTTTCCCGATCAGCAACTGGACCGAAATGGATGTGTGGCAGTATATTTACCTGGAAAATATCGAGATGCCGAGCATTTATTTCACCCACCAGCGCCGGGTTTTCTTTCGCGACGGCCAATGGCTGGCCGCAGAGCCGTGCATGAAGCTTAAACCCGATGAAACCGTAGAAACCCGGCAGGTACGCTGCCGGACCATCGGCGATATTAGTTGCACGGGATTGACTCTTTCGCGCGCTTCGTCGTTGGAAGAGATTATTAACGAGATCGCTGCTACCCGCCTGACCGAACGGGGTAGCCGGGCGGACGACAAACGCTCCGAAACCGCAATGGAAGATCGTAAAATCGCCGGATATTTTTGAGGAATCGGCAAGTACCGCATATCCGTTCCCTGTCGTCTCCTGGGGCCGGCCCTACGGTGTATCCGCTTCATCCGCGCCGGCACAAATTTGGCCCCGCGGAGAGCGAAACCTGGAAGAAGCGATCCCAGAGCGGCACCGAAGCAATCTATGTGCCCTTGTAAGCTCGACGGAGCCCGGCCATGGCCATGGATTTTATCTTCGACCCGGGAGAGGACAGGAAAAAATAATGTTTGCAACCGAAAAAGATCACATGGAAAATACAGATACTAAAGGTTATCTCGACATGGAGCTGTTGCGCTTCACCACGGCAGGAAGTGTGGACGATGGGAAAAGTACCCTGATCGGCCGTCTGCTTTACGACAGCAAGTCGATTTTTGAGGACCAATTGGAAGCCGTGGAAGCGGCTTCCCGCAGCTGCGAAAACGAAGAAGTAAACCTGGCTCTGCTGACCGACGGTTTGCGCAGCGAGCGCGAGCAGGGGATTACCATCGACGTGGCCTACCGCTATTTTGCCACTCCTAAACGCAAATTCATCATTGCCGACATGCCGGGGCATATCCAGTATACCCGCAACATGGTGACCGGAGCTTCGACCGCCGATCTGGCCGTGATCCTGATCGACGCCCGCAACGGAGTCGTAGAACAGACCGTGCGCCACAGTTACATCGCTTCCTTGCTCGGCATTTCTCATATCGCGGTCTGCGTGAACAAAATGGATTTGGTGGATTATTCCCGGACGGTATTCGAGGAAATCCGAAGCGCATACCGAAGGATGTCGGCCGATTTTATTTCCGGGCACATCCACTTTATTATTCCGATTTCCGCCAAGCTGAGGGACAACGTAGTGGATCGATCCGCACCTATGGCTTGGTATGACGGCCCGACGCTCATGGAGTTGCTCGAAACCGTACCGGTAAACCGGCCGCAGGAACATATGGGGCTCCGTTTTCCGGTCCAATATGTCATCCGGCCGATTTCAGACCGGTTTCACGATTTCCGGGGATACGCCGGCAGGGTTGCTTCCGGTATACTTCGTCCGGGTGAGGAGGTCGTTATCCTGCCGCGCGGACAGCGCACGCGGATTTCCGGCATCAGCCTGGCAAAACAGCAATTGGAAGCCGCCGGTACCGGCGAATCGGTGACGGTAGAGCTGAGTGACGATATCGACGTGAGCCGGGGAGACCTGATCGCTTCGGCAGATGGAAAAGAGCCGCTCATCGCGCAAAACTTCCGGGTGACTGTTTGTTGGTTCAACCAGAAACCGCTGCGGGCCGGGAACCGGTACCTGATCCGGCATACCACGCAGCAGGTGCAGGGAATCGTAAAATCCATCGATAGCCGGATCGATATCGAAACTCTCGAAGAACAAACCGGTGTCGAGTCGCTGGCTATGAATGACATTGCCACGGTGAGCCTGAAAACATCGGCTGCCCTGGCCTATGATCCCTACCCGGTCAACCGGGTTACCGGAAGCCTAATTTTTATCGATCCGGATACCTTCGAGACGGTAGGTGCCGGGATGATCATCTGACCGATATGGATAAAAAAGAATACGTAAGCGTACTGAACAAAAGTTTTGCTTCGGAAAATCCGGAAAATTTGCTCCGCCATTTTCTCAAAGGACTGGGCGACAAAATCGCGTTGTCTTCCAGTTTAGGGCCGGAGGATCAAGTATTGACGCATATGGTGACCCGAATCGATCCGAATGCCCGGATTTTTACGCTCGATACCGGACGTTTATTTCCGGAAACCTACAGCCTGATCGACCGAACGAATCTGCATTACGGCATCAAAATCCAGGTTTTTTTCCCGGACTTTCACGCTTTGGAAGAGATGGTATCCACGGAAGGGATCCATTTGTTTTACGAAAGCATTGAAAAACGGAAACGGTATTGTCAGGTGCGAAAGCTGGAACCGTTATCGCGGGCCTTTGCCGGTTTGGAAGCCTGGGTATGCGGACTTCGGCGAGAACAATCGGTTACCCGGCAGGACATGCAGTTGATCGAGTGGGACGAAGCCAACGGCCTGATTAAAATCAATCCGCTCATCGACTGGACGGAAGAGCAGGTGTGGGATTATATCCGTCAACACCATGTACCTTACAACTCGCTGCACGAAAAGGGTTTTCCGAGTATCGGCTGCCAGCCTTGTATCCGGGCGGTGGAGCCCGGCAACGATCCACGATCGGGCCGGTGGTGGTGGGAATCACCGGAACATCGGGAATGCGGGCTTCACAAACGGTGAAAGATTAGGAACGATTTCCGGGTGCCGCACATGGCGCCGTTTGTCCCTTTTTTGACAAGGAATTCCATGCATAAAGAGCGGTCTGCATTACCAGGCCGCCCTTTTTCAAATAACTACTCCTTCCACTTAGATATAATATTCCGTCAGGTCGAGAATGCCGACCTTGACGGCATAGCGGACGGCCTCCTGCGCATTATTGACCTGGAGCTTGCGGAAAATATTCCGGCGGTGGGTATTGATCGTGTGAAAGCTCAGGAATTTTTCGTTGGCGATCTCTTTGGTCGTTTTACCCAAAGCGATTTCGTGCAACACCGATTTTTCGGAAGCGGTCAGCAAATCGGGTGGTTGTTGGGCGGGGATTCCTTTTTGTAGTATATCCTCGGCCACGTCGCAAATGTAACATTCCCGGTTGCGGACGGCCGCGACTGCATCGACAATGGCCTGCAAACCGGCATGCTTGGATATCGTGCTCACGGTCGGAGCCGATACCAGGAGGAACCGCAGGAAATGCTCGCTCAGTTCATCGAAAAAAAGCAACCAAGAGGATTCCGGTGCTCCGGCCATGATGTGGACCAATTGTTGTTCGGACTGAAAATCCATCAGCGCATAATCCGTAATGACCACGCTGTCCGGGTAAATTTTCAGCCGATCGAGCAACTCCCGAACCGTGCCGACAGGAACAATTACCGCCTCCGGCTCATTTTTTGTAACCAGTGAGCGGATACCTTCACGGGTTATTTCCTGGTTATCTGCAATCAAGTAAACTCTCATCGGCTGTAGTTTTGATTTCCGGTACAAAGGTAACACCGGGGAGCGAAGGTAGAATACCACAATCGTGCTATTTTCTATGGAGCGGGTATCCTGTACCTTTGTTTGCAGAATAAGAGACTAAATTTATTAATCATGGCAAAAATAGCAAACCGACTCACAGACCTGGTCGGAAATACTCCGCTGCTGGAGTTGAATAATTACGGAAGAGCGAATTCGCTGCAGGCGCATGTGATCGCCAAACTGGAATATTTCAATCCGCTGGGAAGCGTGAAAGACCGAATCGCACTGGCTATGGTCGAGGAGGCCGAATCACACGGAACCCTCTCGCCAGGAGCAGTTATCATCGAACCGACCAGCGGAAACACCGGTATCGGACTTGCCTTCGTTTCGGCGGTAAAGAAATATCGTCTGATTCTCACCATGCCCGAAACCATGAGCATCGAACGGCGCAACCTGCTAAAGGCTCTCGGCGCGGAACTCGTACTTACTCCCGGGACGGAAGGAATGAAAGGAGCCATTGCCAAAGCCGTTAGCCTGCGCGAGGAAATTCCCGGAGCGGTTATTCTTCAACAATTCGAAAATCCGGCAAATCCCCGGGTACATTACCGCACCACAGCCGAAGAGATTTGGCGGGATACGGACGAACAGGTGGATATTTTCGTAGCCGGAGTAGGTACGGGCGGAACGGTCAGCGGCGTGGGCAAACGGTTGAAAGAATACAATCCGAACACGCGGATCGTGGCGGTAGAACCGGCGGACTCTCCGGTACTCTCCGGTGGCTCTCCCGGGGCGCATAAGATCCAGGGCATCGGGGCCGGATTCGTTCCCGGAACCTTCGACCCTTCGGTGGTCGATTCGATCATCCGGGTAACGAACGACGATGCGATCCGGACCAGCCGCCAATTGGCCCGATCCGAAGGATTGCTGGTCGGCATATCGTCGGGTGCAGCCGCCTTTGCAGCCACGCAATTGGCACAACAGCCGGAAAATAAAGGGAAAAATATTGTGGTGGTGCTGCCCGATACCGGGGAGCGTTACTTGTCGACTTTATTATATGCGTTCGAAGAATACCCGCTTTGATCCGTAAAGGGACAAAAAATAACCCGAAGACTGACCCAAGGTCAGTCTTCGGGTATTTTTATGGATACGGAAATTTTGGTTTTACTTGCACAGTGCGCAAACGGCATCGATCACTCTGTGGATATCCTCATCACTCAGGGAGGAGCCCGAAGGAAGACAAAGTCCCGTTGCAAAAAGCCGATCGCTAGTACCGTCTCCGTAAAAGGGACATTCCGCAAATACCGGCTGCAGGTGCATCGGTTTCCACAAGGGCCGGGTCTCGATATTTTCTTTTTCCAGGGCTAACCGGAGACTTTCCGGGGTCAGACCCGTAGCGGGATCGATCGTCAAACAACTTAACCAATAATTGGATTCCAGTTCTGGATAGGGGGAAGTATAGATTTCCAACCCTTCGATTCGTCCCAATGTATTTCGATATAAGGCATGAATTTCGCGGCGGCGATGAATGTGTTCCTCCAGCACTAGCATTTGCCCGCGTCCGATCCCCGCACAGATATTGCTCATCCGATAATTGTAACCGATCTGCGAGTGCTGGTACCAGGGTGCGTTGTCGCGTGCCTGAGTGGCGAGTTTCTTGGCTTGCTGATGGTCTGCTTCCGTGTGGGATACCAGGGCGCCCCCTCCGGAGGTGGTAATGATTTTATTCCCGTTGAACGAAAGCGCGGCATATTTACCGAAAGTTCCGCATTTTCGGCCTTTGTAAAGGG
Organism: Rikenellaceae bacterium; assembly: GCA_021203585.1. GTDB lineage: Bacteria > Bacteroidota > Bacteroidia > Bacteroidales > Rikenellaceae > JAJQAW01. The sequence continues at coordinate 12,466 of JAJQAW010000222.1, read as the reverse complement.
ATCCCAACGCTTCGGCAGCGTCTTCCACCACAGAAATATCAAACCGGGATGCTATTTCCAGAATCTCATCCATCTTTGCCGGCATGCCATACAGGTGCACCGGAATAATGGCTTTCGGTTTTTTCCCGAGTGCCGATCGTTCGGCGAGGGCCCTCGCCAGAAACTCCGGGGACATATTCCAGGTATCCGCCTCACTGTCTACAAAGACCGGAGTGGCTCCCTGATACACAATCGGATTGGCCGAGGCGGCAAAGGTAAAACTTTGGCAGATCACTTCGTCGCCTGCTTCAACCCCCAACATCACCAAAGCCAGATGCAAAGCGGCAGTTCCCGCACTTAATGCGGTGATATGAACATTCTCATTTAAATACTCCGCCAGGTCTTTTTCAAAACCGTCGACATTCGGTCCCAAAGGTACGACCCAATTCGTATCGAAAGCTTCCTGAATATAATGCTGCTCCTGTCCACCCATGTGGGCCAAGGAGAGCCAAATCCTATTATTTGTCATTCCGTTAATTTTTTTCCGGATCGCCATAATCAATAACGGCACCACCCCAGGAATAACCTACTCCAAACCCCGATAAAAGAATCTTTCCTGATAGCAGAGACATCTTGCGAGCTTCTTCCAGTGCGATGGGGATAGTAGAAGAAACCGTATTGCCGACCTGTTCCATAAAAATGAAAAATTTTTCTTGCGGAATTCTTATTTTCTTCCGCAAAAATTCTAATACATATTTGTTGGCTTGATGGAACACGAATAAAGATATATCGTCTATTTTCAACGAGTTCTCCATCAGGGTATTTTGAACCAATTTCGGAACCGAACCCAGCATGAAATTAAATATCTCTGTGCCGCTCATGTAAAGAAAATCGGATGAAATAGGATTACCATATTCATCCCATTCGACAACGGAGGTTTTATTAGGATTTCGGTGTGCCCCGGTTTTTACGATTAAATTCTCTGTTCCCGAACCATCTGTACCCAGAGAAAAACCGAGTATTTCTCCTGGTCCGTGATCGGAAATAAGTGTGGCTGAAGCTGCATCGCCGAAGATCGTCCGATTACCCTTATCCTTTGGATGGAGGTATTTTGAATAGGTTTCCGCCGTTAGCAACAGGATGTTTTTGCCGATACCGGCCATGACCAATCCTTTTGCCAAAGCTAAACCGTATACATATCCGGAACAACCGAGGTTAAAATCCAATGCGCCGCACTGATTCGAAATACCCAACCGGTCTTGAAGGATGCAGGCGGAGGTAGGTAAAAAATAATCGGGACTTTGTGTACACAAAAGAATAAAATCGATCTTTTGCCGATCGATCCCATGTTCGGCAAAAAGTTTTTCGGCCGCTTTCTGCGCCATATCTGCCGCTGTCTCCTGTTCGGATGCCACGCGGCGGGAGTGTATTCCGATTTTAGAACCTACTTTTTCGGCCGTCCATTCCGGGAACTCCGCTGCGATGTCTTCATTGGTCAGGATGTTCTCTGGCAGATAATAGGAAACGGCCTTAATGAATGCTTTTTTCATGAGCTTCGATTGATTTACAGGAGAGTGTACCCTCCGTCTATTACAAGCTGTGAGCCAGTTATATAAGATGAAGCGTCCGACAGAAGAAATATCACTCCGTAGGCCACTTCTTCCGGTTTTCCGTACCGTTTCATGGGATATTTTTTTCGATCCTCTTCCAACTGTTCTTCGGTGACTGTTTGGTTGTGTTTCATGAGATTCGTATTCACCATACCCGGATTTACGCTGTTAACCCGGATATTTTTGGGTGCCATTTCAAGGGCCATGGCTTTCATATAACCGTTGATCGCTCCCTTAGAGGCAGAGTACGCAGCGCTTCCTACGGCTGATATCTTTACTCCAAATATGGAGGAAACAAATACAATCGAGCCTCCTCGGTTAATTTTTTTCCCCTTCAATAACTTTTGAGATAATACCGCAGGGCTAAAAAAATTAATATTTAAAGTCTCGTCCAGTGTTTCTCTATTCAGAAATTGGGAGGGTTTGATTACATAGAGCCCAGCATTATGCACTATGCCGTCCAGCAGTGGTAAATCTTCGGTCAATTCTTGAAGTACCGAGTCTTCGGTTAAATCTCCACAAAAAGATTGATGCCCGCCCCCCTCAAGTAAATTAAAAGTCTTTGCTAATCTGTTCGGATCACGGCCGCAAATAATCAATTTGGCTTCCATTTTTGCAGCTTCGATAGCTATTGCTTTCCCGATGCCTGAAGAAGCACCGGTGACTAAAATGGTCTTTCCTGAAAGTGAAAATGGATTGTACCTGTTATTTCTTTGATTATTCATATGCATGCGCTTCAACGATAAACATGGTAGATCAATTTGAAACGACGGATTTATTCTTTTTTTGAAAGGACTATCTGAAAGAGATCTTCCAAAGTTAAGGCATTTTTCAGATCTTCGCCTTTTAATTTTGCATTATACTCCTCATCGGCCATAGCTATAATAGAGAGAGCGGTCAACGAACTCCATTCGTCGAGAGTTTTAAATTCAGTCAAGGGAGTCAATACCGATACGTCGGTATCGTCCAGTTGGTTTGCGAAGTGTTGAATGAAATTTTCTACAGTCATAATTGTTAAGATTTAAAAATGGTTGCAGGACTACCAATATATAACTGATTATCCTTGGTATGCCGAATGATTAAACTATTTGCGCCGACCCGTACGCCGTTACCGATTTTTAAGTATTGAAGTACGGTGGAGGCTGTTCCAAAAAAATTTCCGTCTCCAATAGTTACTCCGCCCGATATGCTAACCGAAGGCATAAAAAGATTGAAGGACCCAATGGTGGTGTCATGACCGACATTAGTCCTACAGTTAAAAATATTGAAGTCGCCGATTTCGACATCCACGCTAAATAAAGTGAAATGCTGAATAATATTTCCTTTCCCTATTTTTAACCGCTTTGGATCCATACGTACAATATCCGGAGAGATCAAATTGGGAAAGTAAACCAGAGAATTCGAAATCCTATTTCGAACGTTTCTTAATGATTCACTATCACCGATGCAGAGCGCAAGGGCCATGGGCTTTTCCCAATTATTCAGTTCCTCCATGCCTCCGAGAATTTTTCCGTAGGGATAGTCTTTACCGAGATCTTTACCGTCATCAAAAAATCCCATAAAATTCCAATACGGTGCAGGCGTTGCTGCATTGATAAGTTCTATCAATGCAGCGATTTCCCGACCGAGTCCTCCTGCCCCATAAATAGCAATATCTTTCATGAATGTTCTTTTGTTCCGATAAATGGTTCCATGGTTTGCGTGTCCCCGGAATTTATATCAGCTTGAGCTAAAACTTTTTTAACAGACAAAAGTAATATTTTTACATCGATTTGAAAACTCAGGTGATCGACATACCAGACGTCCAATTTAAACTTTTCCTCCCAGGATATGGCATTTCTTCCGTTTATCTGAGCCCAACCGGTGATTCCCGGCCGGACTTCATGCCTGCGGGCTTGTTCGGGGGAATACAACGGAAGGTAATCCACCAACAACGGGCGCGGGCCGATCAGACTCATATCTCCCTTTATCACATTGATCAGTTGCGGGATTTCGTCCAGGGAAGTTTTTCGGATAAAAGCTCCGACCGGAGTTAGGCGTTTATTATCCGGAAGCAACGCCCCGGAACTATCCCTTTGGTCGTTCATGGTTTTGAATTTGAGGATATGAAAAATTTTCCCGTTTTTTCCTGGACGCTGCTGTATAAAAAATGGTTTTCCCCGATTGGCTATTCCTAGACAAATTGTCGTGAGAAGAAAAACCGGTGATAAAATAAGAAAACCGATCGAAGAAAATAAGATATCGAAAAACCTTTTAAATAACCGGTTATACATCTTTATTAATTATTTTGTGAATCATTTCCAGATACCGGGAAGCCAGTACGTCCCGGTCGAAATGTTCTTTGGCATATTCGTATCCATGGTTTCCCTGGATTTGTAATAATTCGGGGTTTTGCAGATACTTCCGGATTTTGGCGGCAAAATCCACCGGATTTTCCGGCTCCACGAAGGTCCCGGCGTCCGCCTGCTCCAACAATTCCCGAGACACGCCGTCGATGGCCATCAATATCGGTTTTTTACACGACATGTAATCGAAGGTTTTGTTGGAATATATGGTTTTAAAGGTATCCACTTTTTTCAATACGGAAGTGCCCATATCGGAAGCCAATATATATTTGAATACTTCGGCTTTCGGAACCGGGTCGAGAAACGTAACATTCTTGCATCCCATCTCGGCAGCCATGGCCTGAAGCCGGGGTTTTTCCATGCCCTGTCCAATCAGTAAAAATCGTACAGGGATGTCTTCCAGTAATTGGGCCGTCTCGAGGATCTGTTGTAAATGGTTGGCAATCCCATGCGCTCCTACATAGGTGATCACAAAATCTTCCGCAAACCCATGCTTTTTTCGGAATTCTCCGGCATCGAAATTTTCCAGCAGATCTTCCGACAGGGAAAAGTCCGCCGCATTGGGAATAAATAAAATCTTTTCGGAGGGAACCTGCTTTTCTTCGATTAATTTTGTTCGAAAAGCCGGAGTGAGAACATTGATCAGGGCGGCTTTTTTATAGATAAATTTTTCAAACCGATACGCCAGTTTGATGAGCATCCGACTTTTCAGCACTCCGATATCGATGGCCGATTCCGGCCAAAGATCCCGTACTTCGAACACAAAGGGGATGCGCTTGGTGCGAGAAAGCACATAGGCGGTAATTCCGACAAATAAGGGAGGAGAAGTGACGACAATGACATCGTACCGACCTTTGAGTTTGAAAAATCCGGCAAACAGCGAGGAGAATACAAAGGAAAAATAGCCCCACATTCGGCCCAGAAAATTGGCATTATACAGTTCTGAAACGTGACAACGCCATACGGATATCTTTCCCTGCCTCCGGAAACAGGTAAATTTTCCTTTGTATTCCGCTCTTTTTTTCCCGCCCCCGTAATGCACCATTCCGGCCAACACAGTCACCTGATGTCCCGCATCGGTCCATACTTTGGTCATCTCGTTGAAGCGGGAACCTCCGGCATCGTCCGGTTCCAGAAAGTATTGGTGTATCAGCAGTATGTTCATCGGTCTATACGGATTGTGGTGGTCAGTGTTTCTTGATCGGTAACCAACGTATATTGGTCGATGGCCTCTTTGCGGCCGTAATAGGAAGAGTAATACGATTCGGTTTTCTCCGGCTCGATTTCCGAGAGGATCCGTAATTTTTTTTCTCCGGTATGCCAGATTTGCCTCAGCGAACACTCTTTCGGTTTAGGACTGATCCTGTCGGTAATTGTCCATTCGGGTTTGCTCTTGCTTATGCGAACGATTCGCTGGTGCCTGATCCGGGGAGATAAAAAACCGAAGCAACTGATTTCTCCTTGAAACTCATAATAATCGTCCTCTTCGGTCACTTGAACGCCCAGGCATTGGGTCCAGTCGTACCAGATAAACCGCGCTCCTTTCCTCATTTGATCGTGCCCGGACAACATCACCGAATTGTGGGATTCCGTACCCATGAAGTACTTGAGGGTTCGTTCGTCCGCATTGTATTTATAACTGCCCGCGTCGGGAAGAATGTTTTCTCCCTGATACCAAAGATCCAGGTGTAAATTGTCTGCATGGGAGGGACGGTCCTTGTGGTTCCCGCAACGGATGAAGGTCAGGCTATCCGCTTGACGAATCAGATAATATCCTCCTACGGGAAAGGAGATTATTCCCTGCTGTTTGATGATCGGATCGAATCCGTGAGATATGAAAGAGTGACCGTACCAACACTCGTCTTCGTACTGTTCCGAATAAAGTGAAGCTCCCGTCAGCATGCGGTGTAAAGCATCTAGTTGAGGACGGTAATCCCGGTAGTCGTTGCTCGACAATTTAAAAAACAGCGCCCCGTCGTTGGCTCCATAATTGGGTAAATAACCGGTACGGTCTTCCTGGCATTGAAATAAAAACCCGACGGACTTGTAGGCTTTTTCGTAGAAAGCTGGCTTGAAAGCTTCCCCGTTTCGATCCGCCAAGCCGATGGCCCAGATAAGTAATTGGACCACTACCCGGTGGTAATTCATGCTGAATTGAAGAAAGGTGCCGTCTTGGTAAATCTGATAGTCGATCTCCTCCTCCAGCCATTTTTTTCCCTGGTTTTTCCAGCGTTCCGCGTTAGGAAACCAGGGGAAAAGCGAGCCGATGAGATAGATGGCCAGCGTTTCCGTGATTGCATGGTTGTTTCTGACTGCGATTCTGGAAAAGTCGATGTTGTGATACACGTGGTGAAATTGCCAATAGATCGCATGAACGATCTTTTGAAATAATTTTTCATCCAGAGCCGGAGAATGTTTATAAAAATAGAGAGCGAAAATCCAGTTCAGCATCCGAAGGGAAATTTCCTGACTGCATTTATAATTCGGCCCTTGGTTGATGGGATTGGCATCGATCCAATCTTCCATTTGTTCGAATACGAAGCGGGAATGGTCCTGCTGGAAATGGTAATCGTAACGGATTACCGTATATAGAAAGGAGAACCGGGATTTTTCCCATACATACTTAATATCTCCGGCCTCTAGGCTGTAGTCCTCGACTTGGGTCCAATGCCGGTTTTTGTCATACACAAATCCGGAATCCGGATTGGTCATCCAGTCATAACTCGAACCCAGTTGCAACCAGTTTGCGTGGAAAAAGGGAATCTTCCCCTCCAGAATTTTCTTACAATCTTCTTTGAGGTTAACTTCCGGCTTCTTTTCAAAATCGAGTGTTTCCCGGGAGTCGAAAAAAAAGGAAGGGCTGCCGGCTTTCCAGTCTTCCAGGGTAACGAAGGTCTTTTGGACCGGAGCGGTGGGAAAGGAATGTTTGAACCATCCGCTTCTTCTTTTGAGTTCATACAAAACCCGGTATGAGATGTAACGCCATCCCATATTGGAAAACAATTGGATATAATCGGCCGCTCTACCCATCGATGGATACCCAACCGTTGGTTTTTAAACTTTCCAGACAGGCAAAACTGGCCCGGGTCGTATTGACCAGGGAGTCGAGCGGAATCAGCGGTTCACCACCCCGTTTTACACGGTCGGTAAGCAGGGCGAATTGGGAGTTGTGTCCCTTGTCTTGCCGGCTTTTCATCTTGGAAAATCCTTTGAAACCGTAACCCTTCAATTCCATCCAATTATCCAGAATCAGCGTTCGCTCTTGTGAAAAGACCTCAAGCCGCTCTTTAGAATAAGCCTTGCTTCCGTTGGCAAAATAATTGATCACGGCATTCGACCCGTTTTCATACCTTAACAAAATGGAGGCATTATCCGTATTTTCCGACGGATTTTCACCCAGAGCATTCATGCACACGGAGGAAACCCTACTTCCGGTTAAAAATGAACACAAATCGATAAAATGACAAGCTTCTCCGATGATGCGTCCGCCACCGGTCTGCATATCGTGCACCCATACCTCGGACGGGATAAAACCGGCATTTATGACGGCTACGATATTCATCGGAGAATTTCCGACCAATTGCTTCATTTTTACCGCAAAGGGTGAAAAACGTCGATTGAATCCCACCGTTATGGATTGAAGGGGACGAGCGGCCAAAGTGTCCAGAATCTCTTTCAATTCCTGATCATTCAGGCACAACGGTTTTTCTACAAACACATTTTTTCCGGCTCGCAACGCATCCAGTGTCATTTTGGCGTGGGAATTATGCCGGGTAGTGATGATAACGGTATCGACTTGCGGATCCTCCAAGATCTGTCGATAATCGGAAGTGGCAAATTCCACATGGGCCTTTTTGGCCAGGATTTTCGCCGACAAACCCTGAGCACTGGCGATGTATTTAATGGGAGCTTCCGCTTTTTTCAGGGCGGGCAACATGGTAGCCGATGTAAAATTGCCGGCCCCGATGATGCCTATTTTACCTCCCGTTCCCGTGAATGGGGCGGAATCTATATTTACGGTGGTTTCTTTTCGGATATTTTCCGGATATTGGAGAATGGAGGCGATAACGCCTTTTTTCTTCATATCGCCGTAGATTTGCCCGTAATTTTCGAGCTCCACGACTTCCGATATCAATGGCTTTACATCCAGCAACCCGGAAGATATGGCAAAAAGAACCGCTTCGAAATTCCGTTTTTCGGTCCATCTAACCAAGCCTGGCGGATAGTCGTGGCCTTTTTGTTCATAATTGTCATCGTACCGTCCTGGCCCATAGGAGCAAGAGACTTGAAACGAGAGTTCTTTTTTATAGAAATCATCCCTGCGAAGATTCAATCCTACCACTCCCACCAGCACGATGCGTCCCCGCTGCCGGGACATCTCGGCGGCTTGGTGCATGATGTCGTCCGTCTTGGCTGAGGCTGTTATCAGTACGGCATCGGCTCCTGTTTGAGCGGTTTTTTGCTGAACGAATTTGACAACATCTCCATCTTCCGCGGGATTAAAGCCGGCAATGCCTTTCTCCTGGGCCAACGCCACTTTCTGCGGATCAAAATCCACACCGATAACCCGGCATCCGTTGGCTTTCAATAATTCGGCCGTGACCAGACCGATCAGTCCGAGTCCGATGACCACTACCGTTTCGCCCAGGGTGGGGTTTAACAGCCGAATTCCCTGCAAACCGATCGAGCCGATCACGGTGAAAGCCGCTTCCTCGTCCGAAACGTTGTCCGGGATGTGTACCGCCAGATTTTGTGGCACGCATACGATTTCCGCATGGGCGCCGTTGGATGCTACCCGGTCTCCGATTTGGAAGGAAGTGACTCCCTTTCCCACGGCAATTACCCTTCCCACATTACAGTATCCCAACGGCAGGGGAAGCCCCAGTTTATTAAAAACTGCTTCCAGGGTCGGCATTAATCCGTCGGATTTAATCTTATCCAGCACTTGTTTCACGCGGTCGGGTTGTTGACGGGCTTTGGCTATCAAGCTTGCTTTTCCGAATTCGACCAGCATTCTTTCCGTGCCCAGAGAAACTAAACTCCGAGTCGTTTGAATCAGAATGCATCCTTCCCGGACCTGCGGTGCCGGAACTTCTTCCAATATCGTTTGACCTGATTTCAGGTCCTGTATGATTTGCTTCATGATTCGTTTCTCTTTAAAAATGATTTCACCGCTCTGAATTTTCCTGTTCTTTCCCGTTCAATTTCCGAAGGATATTCAAATAAGACTTTCAATCTAGAGCTTATTTTTTCATGTACTTCCTTTATCAAAAATTGTTCATCCGCAGAAGAATATCCGGGCCGTTTAACAATTCGAATAATTATACTGCCTAATTCTTTTTGTACCACTTGAGCCTCTTCTATAAACTCGGTATCTTTAAAGAGATAATCGAATCGAAGAATTTTATTTCCTTCGGGAGTTATTACGAAATCTTCATTACGGCCGTTAATCTCCTTTATCGTGCGGGTTTTTCTACCACATGAACATTCCTTATCGATCCATGTAGCAGTATCTCCAACTTGGTATCGTATGAAAGACATAGCAAGATTTGTAAACCCAGTTGCCAGAATTTCACCGGTTATGCTGCCATCGTCATTCCGAACAGGATTATGGCATTCTAATATCCCATATTCGAAATCCTCATGGAACAAATCATGTTCACAGCGCGAAGCGTTTCCACAACCTTCCGAAAATCCGTATTGATCTGTTACGGGACATCCGAATACCCGGCTTATTTTTTCTCGTTGATAGGCCAATAAGGATTCGGCACCTGTAAATATGACTTGCGGAGAAGTCGTGATCTGAAGTTCCAAATCTTCAATGATTCCTGCTAGATTGTAAATTATTGAAGGGTAACCACTGTAATATGCAAAACCGCCTTTATTAAGCCGCTTAACGATATGAGGGGTCGTTTCGGTATTGATATGGTGCATCGTGAAAACGGTTTGTTTCATCGGGTAATTTTTCCTCCAGTAGGGTGGTTTTTTTTGCTTCAAAGGAATAGCTGTTTGTCCCGTAAATGTAGCATAAGGGTCTTCTGGTGAGATTCCAAATCTGTTTCTATGCCTGAACCACAATGCCCATCTATACTGGATGGCATCTTGGGAAAATAAAAATTGTAATGATTTGCCGGTACTTCCGGACGTATGGCATGGAATTATTTTTCCCTGGAAGCTTGTACTTTTCAGTTCCTGGTAATGCTTCCGAATATCTTCTTTGGTTAATATGGGTAATTTAACCAGATCTTGCCGACTCTTTATATCTTCAGGTCTTAATCCTAGTTGATTAAAAATCCGATAATAATAAGGAATGTGGTGGTAACTATATGCAATTAAATCTTGTAGATTCTGGTTCTGATATTCTTCAATTCTCTTCTCATTCCACCATTCCGATTGTGTAAGAAAATCCAATGTAGGTTTAAATATGCCTCCCAGCCTACTTTTTTTTTCCCGCAATCCCAAAATTGAACATGCCAAATTCTGCATCCACACGGGAGAAAGTTGATATAGTTTATTTACCATTTTTTTTGGTCCAGTTACTTTGGTAATTCTGAAATTAGTATTAAGTTATCTTTTAGATATTTCCAAGCAATTACATTGATGTAGTTGTAAATGTAGTAGTTGGAATCACCTCAAGGTTGATAAGAATTTTATGCCAATATCCCGCAATTTATTAATTCTATTTTTAATTTTTATCAATCCTTCCGAATCATCTTCAAAATAAATAGGAAGCCCCTTTCTTTTATGGTAATGGGAACGCAAGTAGTAATTCTTATAAGGTTTATTGGATAATCCTTGTATATTAGATTGTTTTTGAACGTAATTATCACTGAATTCTTCCGTTGAAACGTATTTTAGAATCGATTTTTGGGGCATGAATTCAAATTTATGCATATAGCTTTTCCCTGATTCGAAATTCCACTCTAAGGCTAGCTCTTCATTACAAAATTCGGGGAAACTAAGTTTTCTATCGAAAAAGTAATGGGGAGTAAATAACCAATTGCCGAGACTGTAAACGATTGGTTTGCTCTGATATAATTCTATTTCTCCTATTCTATGTGGATGAGAGCCTATTATTCCATCGGCACCTTCGTTGATAAGCCGATGGGCTAATGCCCTTTCATAAGGTTGAGGCAATGATTCGAGTTCATAACTCCAGTGCATGAAAAAAAGTATTTTAGCATCTGGATGCTTCTTTCTATTTTTTGATAATAATTTTAATGCCAATTGTTTAGTCAGAGGCGCAACTCCGGGTTTATTTGTTCCAGCTATGCAACACTGGATTACTTCCCAACCTAAATTAATGATGATGATTCGTTGATCCGACTCATACAATTCCACGGGCTGAATTGCTTCATTGAAGTTCATACCAGCCCCACAATAGGGTATTTCCCAGCATTTCAACGTGTGTAAGGTCTCTTTTAACGACCCTATATCCAATATGTGATTATTGGCAAGAGCAAACCCTGCAAAATTATAGGTGTTTTTTAAATTTTCTACCGCCCTACTATTATTAAAGACTCCTTTTTTGTAATCCGAACTCTCGGGCAATGCCCCTTCAAGATTTCCAAACCATTTTAATTTTTCCATATACGCTGGCATTCCATCGATAGATATGGAATTTGGAAAAGGTAACGCTATGTCTCCGACAAAAATCATAATGAGAACTTTAAGAGTAAAGAGTGTTTACTATTCTTTTATTCACCGCCTCAGAATCAAAATGATTTTTAAAAAATGAATGAGCGTTGGTGGATAATTCCCGATAATTATGTTTATCAATCGATAAAATGGCTTTCTTCAGGTCAGCTATATCTTTAATATTGATTAATAATCCGTTATAGTTATGTTTAATTATTTCAGGGATTGACATCTAAGTTGTGGTTATTACAGGAATACCCAGGGATAGCGATTCAATCAAAATACCTGGATATCCTTCTCCGGGATGATAAGTCGGCAGCAACAATATATCATACTCGTTTAAAGTCTCTAAAATTAATTGAGGTTCTAAAACTCCCCGGTAATGAGCCTGATATCGAGCAAAGTAATCCGGAGTATATTTGGGTTCCAGCATCGGTCCATAGAGGTCGATGGAATATCCCGGAGGTAATTGATCAGATACCTGCAATATCTCGTCGACACCTTTCGTGTTTTTTATTTGCGAAATAAAAACAAATTTACCGTTAAAATTTCTTTCCGTTTTTAGGCTTGTTGGTTTGCGAACATTTGGAAAATATATCACTGGTTTTTTATTTTCGATAATTTCTTCCAGAAAGGATTTGATGTGATTTGTTTCCACAAAAAATAGATCAGTATGATCCGCTGCTCTTAAAAAGAGACGACATCTTTTCTTTGAGATATTATTCCACAACAAATCGAAGTTACCACCGAATAAACGTAAGGCAAATTTTTTTTGTCCAATCACACGATTTAAATAGTTTAATGCAGGAAATAGATAAAATATCCCATTTCTGGCTGAATTCAAGAGGATTAGATCGCATTTTCTGTGCCTGAATAAGAAACAGATTATTACAT
>JAJQAW010000082.1 GCA_021203585.1 Rikenellaceae bacterium | reverse complement strand
GTAGTGGCCGCACTATTGCACGATGTGGTGGAGGACACCGATTATACGGTCGAGGATATGGAATACCTGTTCGGTGAAAAAATTGCGCGGATGGTCAACGGCCTGACCAAAATCTCCGAAGTTTTTGCCGGTAATGCCTCAGAAGGTAAGATGACGGAAAATGCCGCCGAAGAGGAACAATCCAAACAGGCGGAAAATTTCCGGAAAATGTTACTGACTCTCTCAGATGACGTTCGGGTGATCCTGATCAAATTGGCCGACCGGCTGCACAATATGCGAACCCTGGGGGCCATGCCTGCCCACAAACAGATGAAAATCACTTCCGAAACGATTTATCTGTTTGCTCCGCTGGCTCACCGGCTCGGGCTGTACTCCGTTAAAACCGAGCTGGAAGATCTCAGCTTGCGTTACCGGTACCCCGAAGAATACAAGCAAATTGAGGAAAAACTGCTCGCTTCGGATGCCCGGCGCCGGGAATATATCGACCGTTTCAATGCTCCCATCATCGAAGCGTTAACGGCCAATGGCATCGATTTCGAAATCTCCGGACGGGTAAAATCGGTCTATTCCATCTGGAAAAAGATGCAAAAAAAGGGGGTCCCGTTCGAGGAGATTTATGATATTTTTGCCATACGGATCGTTTTCAAGTCCACCCCGATCATTCCGGAAAAATCGCAGTGTTGGCACATTTATTCCCTCATCACGGATGTTTACAAACCCAAACCGGACCGGATACGGGATTGGGTAAACATTCCTAAAGCCAACGGTTACGAAGCATTGCACTGTACGGTAATGGGACCCGACGGGGAATGGGTGGAGGTGCAAATCCGCTCGCAGCGAATGGAGGCCATTGCTGAACGCGGTTTTGCCGCCCACTGGAAGTACAAGGAAGGGCAAACGAGCGAGGGAGAACTGGATAAATGGATCAAGCAGATCCGCGAGGCATTGAACAGTTCGACCGAAAACGCGGTGGAATTTCTGGATAATTTCCGGATGAACTTGTACGCTTCCGAGGTCGTGGTATTTACTCCTAAAGGAGAGCAGCGGATCATGCCGCAGGGTTCTACGGCGTTGGATTTCGCCTATGAAATCCATTCCAAAATCGGTAACCGTGCGGTCGGCGCAAAGATCAACCATTCCATCGTTTCGATATTTACCCCCATTTATTCCGGAGACCAGATCGAAATCATTACTTCCAATATGGTGCGCCCCTCTCCCGAATGGCTCGACCATGTCCGGACGGCCAAGGCGAAAACCGGAATTAAAACTTTTCTGAAAAAGGATAAACAAAACAATATCGAACGGGGCATCGCGATTTTCGATGAAAAAATGCGCGAATTCGGAATTCAACCCAGTGCCCGGGTGTTCCGCAAAGTGTTGCCGGCCTATGAAAGTAAGACCAAGGATGAGTTCTACAGTAAACTCGGAGCCGGAATCATTCATTTAAACGGAGTGGAAAGAATATTGCGGGATAACGCGGCCAATAAAATCTTCAAATATTGGTCCTTGCAGTTCCCCAACCCTTTTCGCTCTCTAGGCTCGTCGGGCCGGAAAAAAGCCTCCGCTTCAGAAGGGAAGCCGCAGGTGGAATATTCGATCGCCGAATGCTGCAATCCCATTCCCGGCGATCAGGTGGTCGGGTATAAGGACGATGCCGGTCACATTATCGTTCACAAGAAAAGCTGTCCGGTGGCCGTCAAGCAGGCCACGCAGCACGGGGAAAAGATCGTGGAAGCCAAATGGTCGCGGGTCAACGCGAAGGCTTATTTAACCCACATCGAACTGCGTGGAATCGATCGCCTGGGGATGACCTTGGATATTGCCCGGATCATTTCCGAAGAAAAAAATGCCAACATCCGGGAACTGCATCTGCAAAGTCACGACGGTATATTCGAGGGAATGATCAGTGTATACATTCAAAACTCGCAGGAATTGAAAGACCTGGTATCGCGGATCGGCCGCATCCGGGGAATTGAAAAGGTTCGCCGCATCGAGAATGCCCGAGAATTATAGAATGTGCCGCAGATCAATCACAAAACATAGAGCCATGCCAACGGTATTTACAAAAATCATCAACGGGGAAATCCCCAGCTACAAGATAGCGGAGAATGAAAATTATTATGCTTTTTTGGATATCAATCCGCTGATGGAAGGCCATACATTGGTTGTTCCGAAACAGGAAACGGATTATATTTTCGATCTGGATCCCGATTCGCTGGCCGGATTAACTTTATTTGCGCAACAAGTGGCCGGGAAGATTCGAAAAGCTACCGGTTGCAATCGGGTCGCGGTCATGGTCTTGGGCCTAGAGGTTCCACACGCTCATATCCATCTGATTCCGATGAATCGGGAAAGCGACATCGATTTTCACAAACACAAACCGAAGATTACCCCGGATCGGTTCGAGGCCATAGCCGAAAAAATCAGGCAGGCTTAAGCCATCCCGATTTAGCAAAAAAAGAGATTCCGGAAATGGAATCTCTTTTTTATAAAGACTGTTGTTGTCAATTATTCGGCCGCTTCTTCGACAGCAGCCGGCA
>JAJQAW010000402.1 GCA_021203585.1 Rikenellaceae bacterium | reverse complement strand
CAGCGTCGATTCGTACAGCGCATGAGCCGGAATAATGACCGATAAGCTCTCCGCTTTGTATTCGTATTTCCGGTCCCAGGAAACCGGATGCATCCGGCCGGTCTCCTCCAAATCCGCACCCTTTTTCGGCCCTTCGGCAAAAGTGAACCGCAGGATGGCCGTATTCCCGTTATCGTCCGTAGCCAGTATTTTTCCTTCGTGCGGAAGGGAATCGTTCAGTCGTACGATTCCCCGGTCCACCACTCCCCGGTAAACCGGCAGTCCGTTCTGCGGAGAGACGTAAGTTCGGTACACTTCGTAACGCTGCCTGCGGTTCAAGCCATAGTGGACCATCGTATTGATGTGCCGAGTGGTTTGAAAGGAAAAGCGGTCCGTACTGAGTCCGAAATTGCGCTGCCCGTCCACCAACTGTTCCAAGGTGTACAATCCGAGTAGATTAGCCGCCCCGTTCTTGGTATCGATCACCTCTACCGCAAAATATCCCGGTGAAGCAAACCGCACGGTACGATCCCCCTCCACCTGGTATTCGCTTCCGGATTTGACCACCGCATACCAGTCCTGAATCACGTGAACCGGAGTATCCTTCACCGTATCCACATGGATCACCCAGAGGTTGAAAAATTGGGGGGGAATATCGTCCGGAATACCCGGCATGAGTCCCCGCCCCAGGATATTCAACGGATCCTGCGTAGCGGAATCCCGAATTTCGAAGTGTAAATGGGGACCTCCCGAAGAGCCGCTGTTTCCCGATAAAGCCAGGATTTCCCCCTGCCGGACCGGCAATCGCCCCGTAGCGGGATAGAGATCCACCGCAAACGATTTGCGGCGGTATTGTTCCTCACGGACATATTCACCGATCCGTTCATTGAACGATTCCAGGTGGCCGTACACCGATGTGGTTCCATTCGAATGATTGACATAGAGCACTTTTCCATATCCGGTGGGACTGACTCCGATCCGTGAAATGTAACCGTCGGCCACGGCCAGAATATTTTTTCCGATTACGCCCTGGGTTTTAATATCGATCCCCGAATGGAAATGATTCGGTCGGATTTCCCCCACATTCCCCGACAGGATAACCGGAATATCCACCGGATATATATAATCCGAAGCTTTAGGCTGGCCACTGGCCACACCGCACCCCAGCAGCGCAATAATCGTTAGTAATTTTCTCATCGTTTGCCGCCTGTGACAGCGATTTAATTGATTTATCCGTTCCTTGTTCGCCATGGCCGGCTCGACCAACTTACCATAAGTAAGGGATAGCACCCCTTTGAGCCGGAACTCATCTGCCGTTCGATGAGTTTACTTTTTCCCCTTCGCATGCTTTCCGGGCCGAACCGGAATCAATTCCCGGACAAAGCCCTGCTGGGAACTTTGAAGACCGTTTTTACGGTTATCCGCTCAAATCCGGCGCAGCATCTCTTCCAGAAGCCCCGTCAGGCGGGTACTCGCCAAAGCCCCTTCCTGTTGGACCAGTTCGTGAGTAGATTCCGGTCCGTCCGTAGCTACATTGGTAATCACCGAAATACCGAACACCCGCAGCCCGCAATGATTCCCCACGATCACTTCCGGGGTGGTAGACATTCCCACCGTATCCCCGCCGATAATCCGGTAATAACCATACTCTTTGGGAGTCTCCAACGAGGGCCCCGTCACGCCTACGTAACACCCGTATCGCAGCTTCATCCGCATTTCCTCGCTGATTTTATCGGCCAGCAGAATCAGTTCGGGATCGTACGGATGAGCCATATTGGGGAAGCGCTCCCCGAAGCGGCTCATATTCGGCCCGATCAGCGGATTGGGAATCAAATTGATATGGTCCGTAATGACCATCAGATCCCCGCGCAGGAATTCCGGATTTACCCCTCCGCTGGCGTTGGAAACAAACAGGTATTTTACCCCTAATTCTTTCATCACCTGCACCGGAAAAGTAACCTGCTGCGGAGTATACCCTTCGTAATAATGAAACCGTCCCTGCATGGCCATCACCCGTTTGTCTCCCAGACGGCCGAAGATCAGCCGCCCTTGGTGTCCTTCGACCGTGGAGAGGGGAAAACCGGGAATTTCTCCATATTCCAGGCAAACCTCCGCTTCGATACGCCGAGCCAATCCGCCCAAACCCGTACCGAGTATAATCCCGCTCTCGGGTTCCGCAACGATTTTATTCCGGATGAAACATGCTGTATTTGTGATTTGTTCGTACATATTCGTTGATTTGACGGATAAATCCTTGTTCTCCGTGATCCAGGAAGGTCACTTCGATCGGAGCGAACCATAATTTTTTTTGCAGAGAAACCGGTATTTTACTCCGGCTCGACAATTTGACCGCGTCCTTTTCCGTGGTCACTACAATCGTGCCAGGGGGAGAGACGGTAAGCATCTTTTCCAGTCGTTCCAAATCGCGTACTTTATAGGCGTAATGATCCGGATGCACGACCGTTTTCACCACGTCGTAGCGCTGGTTCAACTGGCCGAAGAAGCTCTTGGGACGGGCGATACCGGCCATTGCAAGGACCGGAGAGCCGGGCTGCGGAAAAG
>JAJQAW010000043.1 GCA_021203585.1 Rikenellaceae bacterium | reverse complement strand
CTTTAGCATATGTAAACTTGCCCCCGTAGTTTAATTCCCATTCTCGCCCCACATCATGGGTCTGACTGGTATACACC
The DNA here is from genome assembly GCA_021203585.1 of Rikenellaceae bacterium. Taxonomy (GTDB): domain Bacteria; phylum Bacteroidota; class Bacteroidia; order Bacteroidales; family Rikenellaceae; genus JAJQAW01. The sequence goes on along the minus strand of JAJQAW010000043.1, from coordinate 2,473 downwards.
AGAAATTTATCGATTCTTTGGCTCGCGGCAGTTCTGTTAATTGGGCAGAACTCATCGTGGTTGGGCGTCCGTCCATGATAATAGTTACGTTTGAGGCTCCAGCCAAAGAGATTCTATCCCGTTTTTGCTTAACTCCCGGAATTTCCAACAGGGCATCATAAACACTGGAAACTACCCGGTTCTCAATCAATTGATAGATATCATAGATCAACGCACTTCCTTTTACTCTGACCAACGGACGATTGGATGTGACAACAATTTCCTCCATTTCAGCATTTTTCGACACCATTCGAATGGTATGTTTCGAGTGTTATGAATGTCAACAATGGAAGTTTCGTAAGCAAGATGCTGAACAATTAGTCGATACTCATTGATAGCATGGCGGAATGAAAACTCTCCCAGCGAGTCGGTAACTGTGGCATCGATCACCCGAGAATCGAGTGACTGTAACACCACAGTAGCCAAATGATCGGCTCATCATCATATCCTTTTACAGTTCCTCTTATATTTTCTTGTCCCAAAACGGGTAATGTAAAAAACGCCAGGAAAATGGCCAAAATAACTTTTCTAATTTTCATAAGTGAATCATTTAAGCAGGCCGAAAAATAAAACACATCCAGTCGTTTTTGATTATAGATTGTATTTGCAGTGGAAAGGAGATCCCGAATTAAGTGGTTTAAACCAATATTTTATAATTTTGTTTTACATTCATTTACGGGTGCGGTTTAACTTGTGTGTATACCGTATTTCAGCGATTCGTGTTCGGGATGGATTCCTTACCCGTTTTTTGTGGCCTGGCATTTAGGTTCCGAGCGGGGTAATAGTTCCCTGTATGAACGGGCCAATCCCCAGCCGAGACATTTTCCTGCCTGATGTAGCACAGTGGAATTTCCATCGTGCTTTTAAATACGCAACTTTCAGGCAATAAAATTCATCTTATCATACTGGTATCCTGGTTGTAAAAAAACAGTGCCTTTTTGCAAAAATCAAAAACTCCTTCTATATTTGTGTTAAATACTGCTGGTACGTGTACCAGTAAATATAGATTGAATTCTTCTTCGTCTGGATAAGTCCAAACTTGCACCTCGATTAACCAGCAGACGTAGGCAGAAAAGGAGTTCATGCTTTGTTTTAGGGCATGGACTCTAACCTGTCTGCTGTTGGCTGTGCAAGGCCGGGACTTATGGGTTGGTGTTCCGTGCCTGATTTGTTTTACAAAGTTCCTGAACACCGGCCGAAAAGATCGTTAAGTCTGGAATTTATGTTATATTTGAATTAAGTAAAACATACACAGTATACACTGTACATAGAATTTCCTAACCGTCTTTCTACCACTAAACTGCGACAAAAAAGTGAGAAGAGACGGAGACGGGGAAGAGTTCCATGCGCTTCCGAAAGGGCATGGGCTCTGACCTGTCTTTTCTGGGCTGTCGCAGGCCATGTGGTAGGGGTCGGATGTCCCGTGTCCTTTCTTCTTTTTGAATCATGGGACACTTCGCTCCGGCAGACCGGCGGCGATCCGTGCTTCATACTCCGATTACCGCCCGGTTCACACTAAACCAGGCGAAGGCAATGCATATAGTTCCACATACCATCAAGAATTTTTCTTCCTTTCCGGGCCCGTCCGGGCTACCGATCCATTTTTTTATCTCAGGCAATCCGTTCGGCGATTCGATACCGGCTTTAGCTTCTCGCGGCCGATTAAAAACGGGGTGCCACTTCATGCGGCAACTTACTGGATTTCAGCGATCGGTAGCCGGGAGAACGGGAACCCGGAAAGGATTTTTTATCACTGGATTCGATTTCTTTATTTCATTGTTCGCGGCAGGCCCGTTCCGATCCATTTCTTTTCTGGCCATGAAAGGATACTAAGGAAAGTGTCGAGCCCGGATCGGTCGGACCTATTGGTTATATGACTGTGAAATCTCCGAAATAGCGGAAGTTCTGATTCCGGTGAGGAGGGAATTTATTCCGGAGGATTTCTACCTATCTCGGTATCCGGGTTCCGCCCTGAGGAACGGCAAAGAGGAAGCGGGCGGAACTTTTTCTAAAGTATGGTGTTGCACTTGCTCCTGAAGATAGATTTCCGGTCTCCGTCGAGGGTTACCATCCTCACCAGACATTGGGTTTTCCTTCTCGACTTGGACAGACGAAAACCTTTGTAAAACACACTTGGCGTAACACTTTTTGGTCCATAATGACGATTCCTGGTCGCATGAACGGATACCGTACCGTAGATCGGTCCGGAATTTTCGATTCATCCGACAAACCCGGTCCCCCGACCTTGTACCGAAGGCACCTGGAAGGGGGATTTTTTTCTAAAATTTCTTGGCGGGCCTCGCCGTGGGAACCGCGCACCAGCCGCATTCAACACATCGACGGTTAATTCAGGTTTTCCCGGAAAAAGGATTCCAGTTTATCGAACGGTATGATATCTAACCGGTCGTACAGGTCCACATGGCTGGCCCCGGGC
>JAJQAW010000377.1:1904-2557 GCA_021203585.1 Rikenellaceae bacterium | reverse complement strand
CCCGGAAGAAGCTGCTCATCAATTCTCCGCATTCCTCGGCCAGCACAGGGCCCCTGATTTCTGTTTTGGGGTGGATTAACCGGCGATCGATGAGGGAAAAACCCCGTTTGGGATCGGGTGTTCCGTAAACCAGGCCGCCCAACTGCGCCCAATAAGCTGCCGAAGCACACATCGGGCAGGGCTCGACGGTTACGTAAAGGGTGCATTCGGGCAGGTATTTGCCTCCGATGGCATCCGTAGCTGCCGTGATCACCTGCATTTCGGCGTGAGCCGTCGGATCGTTCAGCGTTTCTACCAGGTTGTGCCCGCGGGCTACGATCCGTCCGCCGGCCACCATGACCGCCCCAATGGGGACCTCTCCCTGATCCAACGCTTCCTGGGCCTGGGCTATTGCCTGGCGCATAAAAAAAACATCCGTGCTTTGTTGATTTTCCATTTAGTCGCTATCTTTGAATGCTTTGAAATAAGCAGAAGCAAAGATAATGAATAATATGAAAGCCGGAATTCCAGGGGTTGCCCTGGATTGGAATCCGGGGTTTTTCCGGAATTTACTAAACAAAAAGTGAGCAAATTATGTACAGAACGCATACGTGCGGGGAACTCCGTGCGGAAAATATAGGTCAGACGGTCGTTCTGGTCGGATGGGTACAAAA
>JAJQAW010000377.1:0-1894 GCA_021203585.1 Rikenellaceae bacterium | reverse complement strand
CAAAAAATCCGCAATCTGGGCGGAATGACCTTTATCGATCTGCGCGACCGCTACGGGATTACTCAATTGGCGGTGGATGAACAGGCGGCTGCGGAGCTCCGGGAAACGGTGGACCGCCTGGGGCGTGAATTTGTGGTGCAGGCTACCGGACGGGTTGTGGAACGGGCCTCCAAGAATCTGAAAATGCCCACCGGCGAGATCGAAGTGATTCTGGAAAAAGCGGCCGTGCTCAACTCTTCGGAAGTACCGCCCTTTACCATCGAAGAGCATAGCGACGGGGGTGAGGAAATTCGGATGAAATATCGCTACCTCGACTTGCGCCGTCCCCCGTTGCAACGGGCCATGATGTTGCGCCACCGGATGGCTCAAATCGTACGAAATTACCTGGATGGAAAGGGATTCTTGGAAATCGAAACACCGTACATGATCAGTTCAACGCCGGAAGGAGCCCGGGATTTTATCATTCCCTCGCGGATGAATCCGGGGGAATTCTATGCCCTGCCGCAATCGCCTCAAACCTTCAAGCAATTGTTGATGGTGGCCGGTTACGACCGTTACTTCCAGATCGTACGCTGTTTCCGAGACGAAGACCTGCGGGCCGATCGGCAACCGGAATTCACCCAGATCGACTGCGAAATGTCCTTTGTGGATCAGGAAGATGTACTGAGTACTTTCGAAGGATTGGCTAAGGCGCTGTTCAAAGAGGTTTTACAGGTGGAGTTCGAGGGGTCGTTCCCGCGCATGAGCTGGCAACAAGCCATGGAATATTACGGTTCGGATAAACCGGATATTCGCTTCGGAATGCGCTTTTGCGATATTACCGCAGAGGTTCGGGGAAAAAATTTCGCTGTGTTCGATTCGGCTCCCTACGTGGGTGCGATTTGTGCCGAAGGCGCGGCCCAGTATACCCGTAAACAGATCGATCAATTGACCGAATTTGTCAAGCGTCCGCAAATCGGGGCCAAAGGGATGGTATACATCCGCTGCGAGGCGGACGGAAGCTATAAATCGAGCGTGGATAAATTCTATGGACCGGAGGATTTGAAAATCATCGCCCAAAAAACCGGAGCCCGGCCGGGCGATCTGATTCTGATTCTTTCGGGTGATAAAAAACCCACGCTCAACGCCTTGGGCGAGCTTCGGTTGGAAATGGGAAACCAGCTCGGACTGCGGGATAAAACCCGGTTTGCGCCGTTGTGGGTGGTCGATTTTCCGCTGTTGGAATGGGACGAAGCCTCGAACCGTTTTTATGCGATGCACCATCCGTTTACCTCCCCCAAATCGGAAGATGTTCCTTTGCTGGATTCCGATCCGGCTCGGGTACGAGCCAATGCTTATGATTTTGTGGTCAACGGCGTGGAAATAGGCGGCGGTTCGATCCGTATTCATAATGCCGACATTCAGGCGAAAATGTTCGAATTGCTGGGATTTACGTCCGAGCAGGCTCAAGCGCAGTTCGGATTTTTGATGAACGCTTTCCAATTCGGTGCGCCTCCCCATGGAGGAATTGCTTTCGGTTTCGACCGTTTCTGCTCCTTATTCGGAGGCGCCGATTCGATTCGCGACTACATTGCCTTTCCGAAAAACAATTCCGGCCGGGATGTGATGATCGACTCCCCGGGACCGGTCTCACCGGCTCAACTGGAGGAATTGTTTATCGAATTAAAACCCCTGTCCGAACAAAAGCCGGAATAATCCTTGCACCTGGCAGGTAGGGAGCTGCAAAGAAGCAGTTTCCGTTTTCCTTATCTCCGGTGGAAAAGTATTTTAAAAAAGAAGCCCATGGATTTTATCCGGATCGATTTTTACGATGTCATGGACAAAACCCTGCCCCCTTTGGTGATTTATAAGGTTTACCGGTTGGGCAAACGGAATAATACATGTAGTATTTTGG
>JAJQAW010000286.1 GCA_021203585.1 Rikenellaceae bacterium | reverse complement strand
TTTTAATTCGATCGTTTCTCCATCTTTTAATCCGGTATCCTGCATCGTTCCATACCGTTGGTGGCCGATTTCGGAGATGTGCAGCAAGGCGTCTTTTCCCGGAAGAATTTCCACGAAGGCGCCGAAGGCCACGATGGATTTCACTTTACCCTGGTAAACTTCACCCACTTCAGGCACGGCGGTGATCCCTTTGATGCGGGCCAAAGCGGCATCCAGACCCTCTTTGTTTTCGCCGAAGATATCGACGATACCTTTGTTGTCCGCCTCGGTGATCGTAATCGTGGTTCCGGTGGTTTTCTGGATTTCCTGAATGACTTTACCGCCCGGGCCGATCACCGCGCCGATGAAGTCAGTCGGAATGATGATCTGAACGATGCGCGGCACGAACGGCTTGTAATCTTCGCGCGGTGCGGAAATCACTTCTTTGATCTTACCCAGAATGTGCAGCCGTCCCTGACGGGCCTGTTCCAAGGCCTTGGCCAGCACCTCGTACGAAAGACCGTCCACTTTGATATCCATCTGGGTAGCCGTGATACCGTCTTCGGTACCCGTCACCTTTAAGTACATATCTTCATTTTTTTCTTCGTCTCCCAAGATATCGCTCAACACGACCCATTTGCCGCTTTGGCTGTCGGCGATCAATCCCATCGCGATTCCCGAAACCGGTTTTTTCAATTTCACTCCGGCATCCATCAGCGCCATCGTTCCGGCACATACGGTAGCCATGGAAGAGGAACCGTTCGACTCCAGAATGTCCGAAACCACGCGAACCGCGTACGGGTTCTCTTCGCCTAGCGGCACCATCGGTTTCAACGCGCGGAAGGCCAGGTTACCGTGTCCGATTTCGCGGCGGGAAGTTCCGCGCGCCGGACGAGCTTCGCCGGTCGAAAAGGGCGGGAAGTTGTAATGCAGCACAAATTGCTCCGAGCCCTGGCGCAATACTTCGTCCACCATCTTTTCATCCAGTTTCGTACCCAGTGTAACAGTGGTCAGGGACTGGGTCTCTCCGCGGGTGAAGACCGCCGAACCGTGAGCCATCGGCAGATAATCCACTTCGCCCCAAATCGGACGAATTTCATCGGTTTTGCGGCCGTCCAGGCGGATGCCTTCCTCCAGGATCATATTCCGCATCGCCGGTTTGAGCACGTTATCGTGGAAGTATTTTTTGATCAACCCCGTTTTTTCCGCCTGTTCCTCTTCGGAGAAAGAGGCGATGTACTCCGCTTCGATCGCATCGAATTGTTCGCTGCGCTCATGTTTCGACGCGCCGCTTTTGGCCACGGCGTAAACTTTATCGTACGTGGCCGCGATCACAGCCTGACGCAGCTCTTCGTCGTTGTTTTCGTGGCAATAGCTGCGTTTTTCGGTTTTACCCAATTCGGCCATCAATTCCAGTTGCACCTGGCATTGTTTTTTAATCTCTTCGCGGGCTACTTTGATGGCCTCCAGCATATCGGCTTCCGAAACCTCTTTCATCTCACCTTCGACCATCATGATGTTGTCGATGGTAGCGGCAACAATGATATCCAGATCCGCCTCTTTATTCTGGGCATAAGTCGGGTTGATCACGAACTGGCCGTTGATACGCGATACCCGTACTTCGGAGATCGGACCGCCGAACGGAATATCCGATACGGCCAAAGCGGCAGAAGCCGCCAGTCCGGCCAGTGAATCGGGCTGCGCCTCTCCGTCGGCAGAGATCAGGTTTACGGTTACGAACACGTCTGCGTGATAATCCTCCGGGAAAAGCGGACGTAGAGCGCGGTCGATCAGGCGGGCAACCAGGATCTCGCTATCCGAAGGACGGGCCTCGCGTTTGAGGAAACCGCCCGGGAATCGACCCGCAGCCGCGTATTTTTCTTTGTATTCGACAGATAACGGCATGAAATCCACATCCGGTTTAGCCTCCCTGGCGGCTACGACAGTCGCCAGCAACATGGTGTTGCCTTCTTTCACCACAACCGCACCATCGGCCTGTTTGGCCAACTTACCGGTCGAGATCTCGATCTGGCGTCCTCCGCTCAGTTCGATTACTTTCTTTGTTTCGTTGTACAGCATTGTTTTACTTTTTCGTTTCGTCTTACCTCTTGTTTCGTCCGATTTGGCAAGGATCGCACCGGATCCGTTATCGTTGTCTACGTTACAATTTCATTTCGATTCCCTCCGGGCCTGCTCTCCCGCAAAAAGGGGAAGAGAGACAGGAACCCGTTTTCAGGTTCGGGTCGGGGCCGCTCCCTCTTTTCGGTGCGGATTTCTCTTTTCGGCCGGCTAAGGCCTGCAAGCCGCTCTCCCGAAAAACCAGTCGCGTCATAGATACAGAAAAGAGGCAATCTCGCGAATGCCTCTCTTCATGCTTTGTACTTGTTATTTCCGCAGGTTTAAGGCTTTGATGATGGCCCTGTACCGTTCAATATCGACCCGTTTGAGATAGTCCAACAGACTGCGGCGTTTCCCGACCAGCTTGAGCAGGGACCGTTGCGTGTTGTAATCGAGTTTGTTTTTCTTCAGATGTTACGTTAAATGGGCGATACTGTAGGAAAATAACGCGATCTGGATCTCG
>JAJQAW010000349.1 GCA_021203585.1 Rikenellaceae bacterium | reverse complement strand
GGACATCTTCCAGAGTGCCGTAAAATCCGTAGCCCGCATCGTTTACCAATACATCGATCGAATCGTGTTTCGACAAGACCGATTCGACAGCGCGAACGATCGTGCGGTCATCGGTCAAATCGATAAATAGCGGAGTAATTCCCGGGAAATCGGGAATTTTTTCCACGTGACGCGCCGCGACAAATACGTGGTAGCCGTGGCCCGCAAGCAGCAGGGCGGTATCCCGCCCGATTCCGGAAGAGGCTCCGGTGATAAAAGCAATTTTTTTCATCCTTTTTTTAGGGATGAAATTGCAGGGATTATGCCAGTTTTGACAAACCATCGGCATTGCCGGGATTCCTGGCTTCCGGCTGTCTTCCGGCTGCGAACCATTCAATTTCCCCGGCCGATCGGAATTTCCGGAAGCCAGACTGTTCGCTTCTTCGATTCGACTATACGCCTCCGGCCATTCAGTCCGTCGGAAGATTCACACGGAAGAGAATTACCACTCTTTTTCGGGGTCTCCCAACACTTTTTCTACCGTATAATCGGCGGCCTCCGCTTCCGTCAAGGCCCGTAATCCGGCCCAGGCGGCCCGGCCGCTCATATCGGCTCCCGGGCCGGTGTTGCCGTATTCATACAAATGAAGGTCCCGACTGGTATTGAAATAGTCCATCCGCCATTTGGTCGGCCAACCGAGCGGATCGAGCATATTGCTCATTTCACATTCGATCCAGGCTACTTTCGGGTAATTGTGCCACGGACGCCCCAGGGAAAAGAACCGGCCGTCGTCGCCCGGACGCGGACTGTGATCCGCGTAGGTCAAGCGGCAACGATGGAAAACAAACCCGTAGGGTTGTTCTTTCGGCGTAGCCGGAGCGGTAATCCAACCGCCTCCCCAACTGCGGATTTCGCACCCTTCGAAAAAAGCGATGCTCGCGCCATAGATGTAATCCGTGCGGCCGATAATCAGGCAATTTTCAAAGTAGATGCGCTGCCCCGCTTTCCAGAGGTAAATGGTATCCTGGTAGCTGTTCAGGTTGCAGTTCCGGTAGATTCCCCGATCGCCGGTCACCGTCAGGGCCTGTGCCTGTCCTACCGGCCCGGCTGTATTCTCCAACGTCAGATTTTCGGCGATGAATCCGTCCGCGGCGACCGTAAGGGTAGCCGAAGTCCGAACTAAGTCCCGATTTCCTCGCCACAGGGCCCACGATTCCGCCGGACACTTATTGGCCGACGTTTCACTCGAGCAATCGTACATGTGGTAACGGACAATTGTTTTTTCACGGTCTTCTCTCAGCAGGGTGATGTTGGTTTTCTCCTTCGGAACAATCAGTTTTTCGCTATCGTAGATACCGTTTTTCAGGAAGATCACCGTACGCTCCAGCCGGTGGTCCGGCACGTGGTCGATGGCATCCTGTATTTTCGTAAAATCACCGCTACCGTCCAGGGCCACAATAAAATGGGAGCGTTCCGTTTGCGCGGCAAACGCCGGTAATTCTCCGGCCGCAAACCAGCACCACAGCCCTGCTCCTATCCAAGCTAAAACATTTTTTTTCATAAGATTATCCGAATTTATGTGAGTTAACGGCAATGAAAGACATAGGATTTCCCGGCTTCGGTTTCCAGGTCGTACAGGAAAACCGGCGGCACCTCGACGAGCTGTTGCGGAGCTTCCGGAGAAACGAGCGGCTGCTTGACCGCTTGCCGCTGGAAAAAAACGCTTTGGCTCTCGCCGCTGGCCGGAATCAATTTACCGTGCCGGGTGGTCAATTCGTGTGCATAACGCAGGCGCAGCACTCCTCCGAGTGTGGATCGGATTTCCAGTCGGGTCAACCGGTTGTCCTTCCAGGTCAATTCGGTAATTTCAAAACCTCCGCGGGCACGCAAGCCTTTTACCGTCCCTTCGGCCCATACATCCGGCAATGCCGGAAGCAGATGCACCGCTCCGCTGTGGCTCTGAACCAGCATTTCCGCGATACCGGCGGTGCATCCGAAATTGCCGTCGATCTGGAAGGGAGGGTGCGCGTCGAACAGGTTCGGGTAAGTTCCGCCGTTTTGCCCGCTCTCCTCGAGCGTCGGCTTAAGTTGTTCGATAATTAATCGATACGCATGATTGCCATCCAGCAAACGAGCCCACAGACAGACTTTCCAACCCATGGACCATCCGGTAGAGGGGTCTCCGTGCGCAATCAGCGACGTTTGGGCGGCCTGGTGCAGTTCGGGATTGAGGTAGAGGTCGATTTGTTGTCCCGGATACAGGCCCCACAAATGCGAGATATGCCGATGGCGGTCGTTGGGGTTGTCCCAATCCTGCATCCATTCCTGCAGCTGGCCCCATCGACCGATCTGCATCGGAGGCAGAGCCTCCAGCGTACGTTGCCATTGAGCCAGCGTCTGCGGACTTTCCGACAACAACCGGCCTGCCCGGATGGTATTGGAAAACAGGTCGAACACCATCTGGTTGTCCATCGTCACTCCGGAAGTGACCACCCAAACTGCGGGTTCTGTTGAGGTTCGGAGCGTTTTCCGGCGAATAGGAAGGAGCAACCACCAGACTACCGTTGGATGGATCTTCGATT
>JAJQAW010000056.1 GCA_021203585.1 Rikenellaceae bacterium | reverse complement strand
GTCCAGAAACTGAATATCGATCCCGAATGGCTGGAGTATGGCCGGGGAGAAATGATTCAACCGCTCACCCAATATGTTTCCCTGCATCACGGCCGTACGGATTTTAACCTGGATATGCAGCGCATCCCGCTCTATAATATCGAAGGTACGGCCGGATTGGTACCTCTTTTTTTGAATAAACACGAAACCACGCCGATCGATTACATTCAGATCCCCAACCTGCCCCGTTGCGACGGTGCGATTTATGTGACGGGCGACAGCATGTACCCGCTGCTCAAAAGCGGGGATATCGTGCTGTATAAACAGATTCAGGATATAATCAATAACATTTTCTGGGGAGAAATGTACCTCATATCGATCGATTTGGACGGAGAGGAATATATCATGGTCAAATACATCCAGAAATCGGAACTACCGGACCACGTCAAACTGGTCAGTCAGAATCAGCACCATGCCGATAAGGATGTGCATATGAGCCGGATCAAGGCCCTGGCGCTCATCAAAGCCTGCATCCGGATGAATTCGATGCGGTAACCGTTCCGATCAAATAAAATCAGCCCGGATCATTCGGATCCGGGCTGATTTTATTTGATCGGAACGGTTACTTCTCCTACTGATCCTCGGGTTTGGCCGAAAAGAATTTCCACTGGAATATCAGCAGGTAAATCACCCCTACCGAGATATAAGCGTCGGCCAAATTGAATACCGGACTGAAAAAGAGGGTTTGTCCGGCCGAATTCCGGATGATCGGGAAATAGAGCATATCGACCACTTTTCCATGTAGGAAACCGGCATACCCTCCGCCGTCCGGAAATAGGCTCGCCACGGTTGCGAAGCTCGATTCATTGAAAATCAATCCGTAGAACATGCTATCCACGATATTGCCCAATGCTCCGGCGAGAATCAGGGCCAGCCCGACCATCACCCCGGTGGGAACACGGGGGCGACGGATCAATTTATCGAGGTAGTAGAATAACAGTCCGACGGCTACGATCCGGAAGAGGCTCAGAATCAGTTTACCGTAATTTCCACCCAGTTCGAAGCCGAAAGCCGCTCCGGGATTTTCAATGAAGCGGATATAAAACCACTTACCGAAGGCCGGGATGTACTGATCCAGGGTCATGTGGGTTTTTACGAGTATTTTGACTACCTGGTCCACGACCAGCAATAGTGCAATCAGGATTAGCAGATTTCTTCTTTTCATAAATTACGGGTCACTGGCTTTCGGAATGTCAGCGGTGTACGGTCGGTAAGTTCCAAAATTATTTTTTTAGCGTAATCGTAAATCAGGGCCATGCCCCGGTAGTTGATTTTATCGGGAGTATCGGTCGATTTGTGGTAATCGGCATGAATGCCCGTCATAAGCATCATCGCCGGAATTTCCGACTCATAAAACGAGGAGTGATCCGATGAAGCGAAGACCGACCGGTTGAAATGAATCGGTGTTCCTTCCGGAAATGGAGAGGGAACGGCGCGCAGCAAGCTATCCAGCTCTTCGGCGCTTCCGAGTCCAAAAAAATCATTCCCCGTTCCGGAGTCAGCCGTCCGACCATGTCGAAATTCACCATACAAACGATGTCCTCGCTTCGGATTCCTTCGGGTAAATGCTTGGCCATGTGAGCGGACCCGATCAAACCTCGTTCTTCCGCTCCGAAAAAAGCGATCATCACACTCCGCTTCAAGGTTTCTCTTTCCTGCTCCAGATGTCGGGCCAGGGCCATTACCATTGCCGTACCGGAAGCGTTATCGTCCGCCCCGTATTTGATTTTCGGCTCTTCGCCCCAATCGTCGGCTTCCAGTCCCATGTGGTCGTAATGGGCGCCGATAAGGATGATTTCGTGCCGCAATTCCGGATCCGAGCCTTCCAATAGGCCTACGATGTTAAAGGAACTGATCGTTCCGTGCCAGCTGTCCCGGGTAAAATGTTAGACACCGTTGTCGTACAATAATCGGATGCCTTCTTGTCGGGCCAGAAAATGCCGCAGGTATTCCATAGCCAAAGTATCTCCTTGACTTTCAGCGGCTCGCCCAGCCATTTCCTCGCCGGCCAAGGTGTTCAGGTATTCCCGCAATTCCATTTCCACCTCCGGGGCGGTCTGGGAAAAGCTACCGGTCGCCAACAGGCCGAAGAAAAGCAGAAGGAGAGCCCTTTTTTTCATGGAACCTCTTTCAACCATCAGCTAACCGGTTTATCGTCGCTCCTGTCGGAGGAGGGCCACGGGTTTCCCATCTGCGGCATCTCCCAACCCTGTTGCGCCGCCATTTGCGCCGCCTGTTCCGGGGTCATATTAAAGGCCGCGGCAATCTGGTCGGCAATCTGGTCCATCGCCTTTTCCAGCTTTTTACCGAGCATCATTTTTAACATCATATTCAGGTTGGCGTGCAGGGTAAGCTTCATGCGGGTATCGTATTCGCGGACGCGAACCAATTGGATCCAGAAGAAAAACTCGAAGGGCGAACCTTCGTCTCCTCCGATTTTGATGCAACTGTAAGGGGTTTTTTCCACCATCCGGATAGACAGGTTGATTCCCTTCACGGAGAACGAACAGGTATCTCCGTCTACTT
>JAJQAW010000102.1 GCA_021203585.1 Rikenellaceae bacterium | reverse complement strand
TGCTACCTGCGCACCCAGATTGCCCGAACCGGTTCCATCCTCTTTCTGATGTCTCTTCCGATGAATTACATGTTTGGATGGAGTATTCCCACCATCATTATTGTAACCGGAATTTGCGTACTGATTTACTCCGCCATGGGCGGTATCAAAGCGGTGATCTACACGGACACGGTGATGGGAATCATCTTGATCGCCGGAGCACTGTCCTGTGCGGCCGTACTACTGTTTACCATGCCCGAAGGTCCGAAACAACTATTTGAAATCGCATCGGAACACCATAAATTCAGCTTGGGCAGTTTTTCCTGGTCATGGACCGAACCGACCTTCTGGATGATCCTGATTTACGGTACGTTCATCAACCTTCAAAACTATGGGGTGGATCAGAACTATGTGCAGCGATACCTGACCACAAGCAGTGTCCGCGAAGCGAGAAACTCGACCCTATTCGGGGGATTGTTGTACGTACCGGTCTCCCTGCTCTTCGTTTTTATAGGAACCGCTTTATTTTCCTATTATACCGCTCAACCGGAATTGTTGCCCGAAGGGATTTCCGGAGACCGGGTATTCCCCTACTTCATTATCAACGGACTTCCTCAGGGTGTTACGGGTTTGTTGATTGCCGCCATTTTTGCCGCAGGGATGAGTACCGTGTCCACCAGCGTAAACAGTTCGGCCACGGTCGTGCTGACCGATTTTATCAATCGCCTGGCGCCGAAAGGGAAGACCGAAAAACGAAATATGACCGTGTTATACCTGACCTCCGCTCTTCTCGGTGTGCTGGGAGTACTGGTCGGCCTGGCCATGATTCGGGTGCAGGGAGTTTTGGACGCCTGGTGGAAACTCTCTTCGATTTTCAGCGGAGGAATGCTCGGACTCTTCCTGCTCGGATTTATTGTCAAAAAAGCCCGAAACCCTCAGGCCCTGACCGGAGTAATTGTCGGCATTCTGATTATCGCCTGGATGAGCCTGAGTCCGTTGATTCCGGATGGGAGCGACTGGGTTATGTTCCGAAGCCGATTTCACCTAAATTTGACCATTGTTTTCGGCATAACCGCTATCTTCTTGGTCGGCTTTCTGCTTACGTTATTAGCCCCTAAAAAAGAAATTCCAGAAAATTAATTGTGATGAAACGTTTTTTAACGATTGCGATATGGGCCTTTACGCTGATCGGCACCGTGTCGGCCCAACGGCAACGGCCGGAACTTCCGTGGAATAACGGCAAACTGAAAGTGAGCGACAATGGCCGCTTTCTATGCCATGAAAACGGCAAACCATTTTTCCTGCTGGGAGATACGGGCTGGCTCCTTACCCAACGCTTGAACCGGGAAGAAGCCGGGCACTACCTGAGCGTTCGCCAACAACAAGGCTACAACGCCGTGCTGATTCAAATCGTGAACGGCATTTCCGAATGTGAACGATTACGGGCAATATTCGTTTCAACATGTAGACGATCTGGACCATATCAACAAACCGGGCGTGTGTACGGTTATTGGGACCATGTCGATTACATCATCAAGACCGCAGAGAGTAAAGGCATTTACATTTGCATCGTTCCTACTTGGGGCGGCCCGGTGAAATCGGGCGCCTTCGACGACTACGCCATCGAAAAATACGCCCGGTTCCTAGCGGAACGCTACAAAGACCGCCCGAATATCATCTGGCTCAACGGCGAGGACTTGAATCCGGAATCCACACTCGAACAGTGGCACCTGATGGGTAATACCATCAAAAAATATGATCCGAACCACCTGATGACCTTTCATCCTCTTGGACGAACCAGCTCGGCAACCTGGTTTCACGATGCGCCGTGGCTGGATTTCAACATGTTCCAGTCCGGACACCGGCGATACGATCAATCCCTGCGCCGAGAAGCTCAGGAACCTTATAGCGGAAACCGCACAGAAGAAGATAATTGGCGGTATGTGGAAGAAGGTTTAGCTAAAATTCCGGCCAAACCGATCCTTGACGGCGAACCCTCGTACGAAGGCATCCCCCAGGGTTTGCACGACTACGACGAACCGGTATGGCAAGCCGCCGATGTACGCCGGTACGCCTACTGGTCGGGATTCGCGGGCTCCTTCGGACACGACTACTGACACGCCGCGGTGTGATGGCCATGCGCAAACCGGGATATGGCTCTGCATACGGTAATTTGGAGAACTGGTACGATGCCATTTACGCTCCGGGAGCTACACAAATGGTTCACCTAAAAAAATTAATCGAAGCCCTGCCCTTTTTCGAACGTGTCCCGGATCAGAGCGTGATCCTGCACGAAAACGGCACCCGATACGACCGGGATATCGCTACGCGGGGCCGAGATTACATCCTGGTCTATACCTTCAACGGACACGATCTGACCTTCGATCTGAGTAAAATCGACGGGACCACCAAGGACGCCTGGTGGATGAAACCGGAAACGGGCCAATTGACCTATATCGGTAATTTTTCCGAAAATCAGGTCCGTTTTGTTCCTGCCGGCCGGCATAAAATCGGGAACGATTGGATGTTGATCGTTACCGACGCCTCTAAAAATTATTTTCAGCAAGAGCCCCCGACCGGCAAGATATAAAG
>JAJQAW010000323.1 GCA_021203585.1 Rikenellaceae bacterium | reverse complement strand
GGGCGTTGTCGGATTAAAAAACGCAACCGGCAGCTGTTTTATTTCACAAATATACAATCTTCTTCTGAAAAAAAAGACCCAAACCGGCCCTACAACTTACACTTTCCCGGATAAAACACCGGCAAACTACCAATATTCTTCCAATAATAAAATTACGATTTCAAAATATAATCCGATCTCAAAAAAAGCCGCTCCAGGATTTCCGTCATTCCGGCTTTCCAAAAACCGCGCCGCATTGCCTTCAGTCGTTCAACAGCCCGTAGCGCTTCATTTTATTGAACAGCGTTTTTCGGCTGATCTTCATCGCCTGGGCGGTCAGAGTACGATTATAATTGTGTTTTTTGAGCATTTCAAGAATGATTTCTTTTTCAAACCGAGCGTTGATATCGCGAATATTTCCGTCCAGTTCCTCCCCGTCAGGTAACTCTGCAGCCTGCTCGTAGCCCCGCACCCGCAGCGGCAAATGTTCCGTTTTCAAAATTCCCTGCGAGGCCAGAATCATGGCGCTTTGCAGCGCGTTGTCCAAATCCCGCACGTTTCCCGGCCAATCGTAGTTTTTAATCAACGCCATGGCCTCTCGGGTTATTCCCGTAATTTGTAGATTCATCATCCGGTTGTGTTTGTCGATAAAGTAATCGACCAGCAGCGGGATATCTTCGTGCCGCTCCCTCAGAGGAGGAAGCGTGACGGTAAAGACATTGAGCCGGTAAAACAGATCCAACCGGAAATTTCCCTTCCGCACCTCCTCTTCCAAATTCCGGTTGGTAGCGGCGATGATCCTGACATCGATCGGAATCGTTTTTTTACTGCCCAGCCGAGTTACTTTTTTTTCCTCCAGTACGCGAAGGATTTTCACCTGGGCATCCATGGGCAATTCCCCCACCTCATCCAGAAATAGCGTTCCCCTGGAGGCGGCCTCGAACGTTCCCGCTCGCGAATCCCGGGCATCGGTGAAGGCCCCCTTTTCGTATCCGAACAGTTCGCTTTCCATCAACGAAAGCGGAATGGCTCCGCAATTGACCGCAACAAAAGGCCCCGCGGACCGGAGACTGTGTGTATGAACGGCACGGGCAATCAATTCTTTCTCCGTTCCGCTTTCCCCGTGCACCAATACCGTAGCATGGGTTTGAGCCACCATGCCGATTTGGGCCACCACCTCTTTCAAGGCGCCGCTTTCCCCCACGATCGGATTGTTTTCCTTATCCAGCAACCGCCGCAAGGTTTTGACCTCCCCCTTGAGCGAATTCATTTCCAGGGCACGTTTGACTTTGAAAATCAAATTGTCGTTATCGAAAGGTTTTTCGATAAAATAAAAGGCGCCTTTGCGAATGGCAGCCCCCGCCAGCGAAACGGAACCGAAAGCGGAGACAAAAAGTACGGTTTGCTCCGGACGGATTTGCTTGATCTTCTCCAGCACCTGGGTCCCGGACATACCGGGCATCTGCTGATCCAACAGAACGACATCGGGATCGAATTCTCCGATTACCCGCAAGGCTTCACGACCGTTTTCCACGGCCAAAACCCGGTATCCTTCCTCCCGAAAAAGCAGGGTCATTATTTTGCGGATGCGTACTTCGTCATCCACAATCAAAATCCGTTGATTCATTTTTTTTGCGGCAGTTTAATGGTAAATACGGTTCCCCGGCCCGGATTGCTCCGTACTTCGATCTCTCCCTGATGCCGGTGGATGATCCCGTAACTGATGGCCAGCCCGAGGCCGGTTCCCTCTTCTTTGGCGGTATAAAACGGATTGAAGATTTTTTCCAGCTCCGGTTCGAAGATTCCCGGACCGGTATCGGAAAAGGAGATCAAGAGCACGGAAGAATAGCCGTCCAGGGAGGTGCCCTGTTCCAAACCGATGGTCAAGCATTTTTCCCGGCCGGTATTTCCGCTCATGGCCTCGGCCGCGTTGAGCACGATATTCAAAAATACCTGTTTGAGCTGTTCCCGGCCCACGTAAGTGGTGGTCTGGGTCGTAGACCGGTGGAAAACCACTTGAATTCCCTGACGCTCCAGGGTGTTCCCGGCCAGAAACAGGGTTTGATCGATCAGTTTCTGCAAATCCGCTCCGGTGATATTCAATTCCGATGGCCGGGCAAAAGAAAGAAGCCCCTGAACGATCTTATTGATCCGTTCCACTTCGGAAATCAATTCTTCCGCCATTTCGGATTTGACCGGATCCTCCCGAAAATCACGGCTCAACAGCTGGATCGTACTACGGATCGTAGTCAACGGATTCCGGATTTCATGGGCGGCTCCGGCAGCCAGTTCTCCCAACAAAGCCAACCGGTCCGCTCGATGCATCCGCTTGATCCGGTCGTTTTACTTTTCATACTGGGAGGCATACTCGATGGCAATGGCGGATTAGTCGAACAACAGCGAAAGGAGCAGGATTTCCTCTTTGCTGAACCGGGTTCCGTCGCATTTTTCCCCGACTAAAAGGGTTCCACTGATGTGATTCATCACCTTCAAAGGATAGATGATTTCGACTTCCAGTTCCCGGAGCAAGTTATGCTCCGCCTCATCGAGGTATTCGATGATATCCTTGTTTCTGGAAACGATCAATTCCCGG
>JAJQAW010000251.1 GCA_021203585.1 Rikenellaceae bacterium | reverse complement strand
ATGCTAAACAGTCCGATCGCTGAAATTGCAATGGCTACGAAGGTAAATATCGAGTAGATGATCGCTATTTTCCGATCCTCTTTGTAAATATTTGCTACATCGTCTTCTATGTAAGAATAGACAAATTCACCGCCAAACGTTTCATTATGAAGCTCCTTTAAAAAAGCAATCGCCTCCGTTTTACGCCCCGGAAGGACCTCTGCCATAATCGGATAATTTTCCGTATTTCGCGTGTTGATAAACACCACGGGTGGACTGTGTTTGGAAATGTGATCCCCGCGGATGTCTTTGGTGACTCCAATAATATTGAAAGGCCGATACAGAGGTGTCGGTTTCCCCTCTTTCATCAGATACTGTGAGGGAAAGTCTTCGCTCTCGAGTTTTACCTGGGTATAATCTTGGATTTCGAATAATTTTAAGGCGGATTCTGAGAGGATTATATCCTGGTCCATGATGGTATATACGTCGTTCTCAAGGAATTCCACAAAAGATTCTTCCCACATTTTTCCGTGGATAAGCCGAACGTCAAAAATTTTCATCCATTCGGGGTTAGCCACAAACAGGGTAACTTCCTTCTTTTCGCCGTCAGGTCTCTTGAATTGTACTTTGTTGCCCATCAATCGAGTGGGATCCTGAGCAAAAGTCCAAAAAGAAAATAGGGAAGACTCGTTCATTTTATGTTTGATTATATTAAAATAACCCTCCATTTTCATTTGTTCGGCTATTCTCCGTTCCTCATTTCGATAGAGGTCTAAATTGGTTATGGGCGGATAGAAGGTTGCATGGATAATATGATCTGTTTTAAAACCAGTATCCGCCTTGGAATAGATTTGGTATTGCCGAACAAAGAACAGCGATGTAATCACCATCACAAGAGTCACGATGTACTGAACTGTAAGGTATATTTTCCGGGAAATAAAATTTCTTTTTCCCTTTTTGTTCTTTTGAAGAAGCTCGACTGGAGAATTGCGGCTATAATAAATGGAAGGAGAGAGGGTTGTCAAAATAGGAACGAGGACGATTATGCCTACAAAAACAAGGACATCGAGACCGAAAAATGGAACTTGTCTTAATTCTAAAAAATTTTCAAATACGGGTTTTAAAATTGTTGCCAGAATAAATCCGATCAACAAAGCGCAAAAAACCATGACTGCATTTTCGATGAAGATCTGAAAAAATATCTCTTTGCCTGAGGTTCCGAATACTTTCCTCATTCCGAATTCCCGATTCCGTCGAAAAAGAATCACACTGTAAATGTTGATAAAATTGATAACTCCGGCCAGCATAGCCATGATTGCAACCACGAATAAGACTATAACCGAAGTTTGGCTGCCCTTATGGAAACCAATTGCCGGAAGCGGGCTCAAATAGGCTTTTTTTAGCGGAATTAACTGAAATCGTCTACTATTGTCATTGACCCCTTCGAATGCGCTGTAATTTTGATTCAGCGTTTTATAGTCCGTATTTGGATACAACTGTAGAAGCGTATGGGGCATCAATGACCATGAATTAGATATTCTATGATTGATGATCAATTCAAAAGGGATGCTCTTTTTAAAATCCACCTCTCCCAATATCCCGACAATGCTAAGTTTTTTTCCGGTTGCGGGATGTTCCAGGGTTAAGCCGATGGGATCTTCGTTCCCAAATAGTTTCTGAGCCAATTTTTCCGTAATGAAAGCATCCTCCCTTCGCTTGAGCGTTGTTTCTCCCCGGATGATCGGATAATTCAGTATCCTCAGGAAGGCGGTGTCGGTCGCCACGGTAGGGATGGAATACCGGTGGCCGTTGACCATGAACTGCTCGTGTTCCGAAATGATGAATCGGGCATTTAACTCAATCGCAGGATCGTTGCGTATATCCTTAAAATTAGCAGCTCTTTCTTCTGGTGTTGTTCCGATTGCGCAAATCATCTTCCCTCCGCGATTCTCCATTTCCATAGTGGAGATAAAGACACGGGACATATCGGTTGCATAGCTATCCACAGTCAGTTCACTGTGAAGGTAGCGGGAAATGACGATGATGCAAGCCAGACTCAGGCCCAATCCCAGAATGTTTATTCCTGAATATGATTTAAAACGAAATAAAAGCCGGAATGCAACAAGGATTTTTTTCATAATTGAAGCTGTTTAATTTATTCAGGAGTTCATTTTTCGGTTAAAACTGGAATCAAGACTCATCCAAAAACACTGAAATACCATTCAGACTGTCCTGTTGTCTACCGCCGCATCTGTTTCCCAGGCTCGAAAGAAATAAATCTCCTCATTCCCCTCGGTTTGTATTTTAACAAAAGTCCCTCTACAGGATATCGGTAAGGTAGGTTATTGATTGTCCGCCAAAGTTTCTCCCAAAGACCTCCTGGTTTCCGTTATATATAGTCATGAAGCTTGCAGAGAGTTTCGGGTTCACTGATTAACCCGATCTTATTGTCGTCGGCGAATACCTGCATCCGGGGTGGGAAGAATTCCAACTTCATTCTGTTTCCGTTATCACCTGTCCATCGAACAAATTAATCACTCGTCCGGCAAAACTGGCATCATGCTGGCTATGGGTTACCATCACTATGGTAGTTC
>JAJQAW010000019.1 GCA_021203585.1 Rikenellaceae bacterium | reverse complement strand
ATTAAATATTTGACGTATCAAAACGATTCGGTTAGCCTGCTCCCTTACTTTGCCGTGGAGCACAAAGTTCGTCTGGGAGAATTAAAAATCCTCAATGTGGACGAATTGAATTTTCAGGAAGAAGTCGGCATTCTCACCCGGACCGGCGAGGAGAGTCCCGTCATCCGATCCTTCCTCTATTTTGCCGAAAACTATAACATTTAATTATACTAAATCCAAAATTGGAAGCTTAAACCGACTTGAAGGAACAACCGTTACCTCAACCAAAGATACAGCTCTAGCGAGCTGTATCTTTGGTTTCTGAGGGCTACCCGGTTTAAAAAAATGTCCTGGATGGCACCCTTGCCTTTCAGTAACGTTTTTATACCTTTGCAGGGATGAGAAAAATTCCGCATATCCCAGCCCCGGTGCTCCGCTTCAAACGGTGGAGCAGGAAAGGATATGCGGCTTTCAATTCCATCCGCCATCAGGTTGTCATACTCACACTGTCGGCCGACACGGCCTCTACCCTGCTCCCAAAGAGCAAAAAATCACACCTTACTATGTCACTCATTTTAGAACTCGAAGATCGGGTACTGAAAGGGGGACAGGTCACTTACGAAGAAGCGTTGCTGTTGACCGAGGCTCCGGAAAAGGAAGCCTTATATGCCGCCGCCGACCGAATTCGCGCCCATTTCCACGGAAACCGGATCGACCTGTGCTCCATTGTCAATGCCCGAAGCGGACGATGCTCCGAAAACTGCAAATGGTGTTCGCAGTCCAAATTCCACCAAACCGACATCGAAGTCTACGATCTCATCGAACCCGAAACCGCCGTCCGGCAGGCCCTGCAAAACGAACAAGCAGGAGTCAAAAAATTTTCCCTGGTCACCAGCGGCCGAACCATCTCCCCACATCACTTGGAAAAACTTTGCAGCATCTACGATACGCTCCGCACCCGGAGCCGGCTGGAACTATGCGCCTCCATGGGGTTGCTCGACCGGGAAAAAATGCAGCGGCTGTACGATTCCGGGATACGGAACTACCATTGCAACATCGAGACGGCGCCCTCTTATTTTGCCCGGATGTGCTCCACCCACACGATCGAAAAGAAGGAGCAAACGCTACGGTACGCTCGCCAGGTGGGAATGAAACGGTGTTCCGGCGGAATCATCGGCATGGGTGAAACGATGGCTTAGTGAGTAGAAATGGCCATTATCCTGCAAAAATGGGAAATCGAATCGATCCCCATCAATGTACTCAATCCGATCCCCGGCACTCCCCTGGAAGGCTCGGCAAGATTATCGGACGAGGAAATATTGACCACCATGGCCCTGTTCCGCTTCACTAATCCCCGTGCCTGGATCCGGTTTGCCGGAGGCCGAACCCTGATTGTCCATATCCAAGATAAATCCTTGCGCTGCGAAATCAACGCTACGATCGTCGGCGATATGCTGACCACCAAAGGCATCACGATGGAAGAGGATATCGCGCATCTGAAATCCCTCGGATTCGAGTGTTAATACCCTGAAAACCGCTTTAAAATTTCCCGCAGGAGGCTTGGTCCTTCGAAACCCAAGCGGCCGGAGAGGGATGATCCCCCGGCAAGACGGACTTCCGAATGGAAAAAGCGGGTAAATGAAATAGAATGAAAAACGAACCATTATCCCGATCCGGCTTGGTAAAACCGATCGATCCGGAAATCGACCGAAACCACCTGTGGCACCCTTACACTTCGGCCACCGATCCGATTCCGGTCTATCCGGTCCGGCGGGCCGAAGGCGTGTTCATCGAATTGGAAGACGGTACGCGGTTGATCGACGGTATGTCCTCGTGGTGGGCCTGTATCCACGGATACAACCATCCGTCGTTGAATCAGGCCGTACAGGAGCAGTTAACCCGGATGTCGCATGTGATGTTCGGTGGTTTTACCCACGCTCCCGCCACGCAACTGGCCGAAAGGCTGCTTCAGGTATTACCAAAAGAATTGACTCGCATTTTCTATTGCGATTCGGGTTCCGTGGCTGTGGAGGTGGCCATGAAGATGGCCGTACAATACCAGCAATCCAAAGGACTGACCGGCAGAACTCAGTTTGCCACGATCCGATCCGGATATCATGGCGATACGTGGAAAGCCATGTCGGTTTGCGATCCGGTAACGGGTATGCACGGATTATTCGGTCCCGCGCTCCACCGCCAATTTTTCGCCGATTCACCTTCTTCCACCTTCGGAGGAGTATGGAATCCGGAAGACCTCCGGTCGATGCGGCAGATACTGGAACATCACGCGCAGGAAATTGCCGCGGTCATCCTCGAACCGATCGTACAGGGTGCGGGCGGTATGCGGTTTTACCACCCCCATTATTTGCGGGAACTGTCCGCTCTGTGCAAACAGTACGGCATCTTACTAATTTTCGACGAGATCGCTACCGGCTTCGGACGTACGGGAGAACTATTCGCTCTCCGGCACGCGGGCGTGGAACCGGATATCCTGACCCTCGGCAAAGCCATCACGGGCGGTTATATGAGTTTTGCCGCCACGATCGCCACCGAACAGGTAGCCAGAACCATCTCCGAAGGTCCGGCCGGAGTATTCA
>JAJQAW010000079.1 GCA_021203585.1 Rikenellaceae bacterium | reverse complement strand
TTGCTATTCTTTTGCCTCCTTTAGCGGTGAAAAAACATGATCGCTAATAATCATATTTATCTATGGGAAATGGCGGATGGTCAATACACGATCAAGGAAATTATTGAACACGAAAATAGTCCGTATAAGAATCAGGGTCATGAAGCAGTTGCAGAGGTCATGGATTTCTATAAAAAAATGTCGGATTCTTATGCATTACTGCTGTCCAGCTACTAGAAAAACTCGATCACAAACTCTTGTAAGCAGCAGGGTGAAACAGATGGACAAACGAGATTAGCTATTCCAGCAAGCGGAACCATGGAGGGCAACAAAAGAACTTATCTTTCTCCAAGGAAATTTTAACTTCACAGTCTGGAATCATTGTAACAAATCAACATATTAATGATAACGATCGATCATTTATCAAAAAGCTACGGCCATACGAAAGTATTGGATGAGGTATGTTTTAATATACCTCCTCAATCTATCTTTGGCTTTCTCGGCCCAAATGGCGCCGGTAAAACCACACTCATCAGGATACTCACAGGTATTCTTATGCCGGATCAGGGAGAGATACGGATCGACAATGAATCGTTCAGTAAACTGGATAGCAGCCGAATAGGCTACCTTCCGGAAGAACGGGGCCTGTACAAAAAAATGAAAGTGAGAAAACAAGCTGTTTATTTTGCTGTTTTGAGGGGACTTACACGCCAGGAGGCAGAAAAAAGAGTCAAACAATGGTTTGAAAAATTGAATATTTCCGACTGGTGGGATAAAAAAGCGGATACGTTGTCGAAAGGGATGCAACAGAAGATACAGTTTATTATTTCGGCTATTCATCAGCCGGATGTATTGATTTTGGACGAGCCTTTTTCCGGATTAGATCCCATTAATCGCGATGTACTTGGAAAAGAAATCATAGAATTGAACCAAGCAGGAACGACCATTTTACTTTCTACCCATGATATGAATTCGGTGGAACAATTCTGCGACCACGTTGTTTTAATGGATAAAGGGCACATTCTTCTGGCGGGCAAAGTGAATGAGATTAAGCAGGCGAGAAAAACGTTTCTCTATGAATTTTGTTTCAAGCAAAACGATGAATTATTTTTAAATCAATGCCTTCATCTGCATGCCAAACCTATTTCGATAGATAAAGACGATACAGGTATTCGTGTAAGGGTTCAATTTCCCCACGAAATAGAAATCGAAATTCTGCTGACCAATATTTTGGGAAAAATCGGCTTAACCTCTTTCCGGGAAATACTCCCTTCAATGCATGATATTTTTCTTGGATCTATTACTGGCCGTGACATTTAATTTACAGCTCTGATGAACGAACTATTTCATGTGATACAACGCGAATATGTTACAAGAGTATGCACTAAATCTTTTGTTCTCATAACGCTGCTGACCCCTTTGTTCTTAGCTTTATTGTTTGTGCTTCCGATTTACTTAACTACCAAGCACGAGAATTATGCACAGATGAAAATCGGTTTGGTGGATTCAGGCGGCGCCTTCGAAAAAGCTTTCGATGATTCGGAACTAAGTGTCGAATGGCTTGGAGATATACCGCAGGAGGATGCTCAAAATTTGGTTTTGAACCATAAATGGGAAGGTATTGTATATGTGGTAAAAGCTGACTCAGTCGAAACACTCGTGCAGTATTACAGTACAAAACAACCCAGTTTATTTTTACTGAACCAAATCAAAACATCCGTACAAAAATTAGTTGTCAATGAAAAATTAGCAGTGTACGGTATTCATAATGTGGAGGATTTGACTCGCTTTGCCAAAGAATCTGTTTCCGTAGAAAACATTAAGGTGGGAAAAACGAAAACAGCGAGCAGCCCATACGAGCGCCCTTTGAGTATGCTTTTCGGATTGATTATCTATACGTTTGTGCTGTTGTTCAGTTCTCAGGTAATGCGTGGGGTAACTGAAGAAAAGTCAAGTCGAATTGTTGAATTGATTATTACCTCGATTTCGTCGGTAAGATTCATGGCTGGGAAAATTATAGGCATTGCGTTGCTGGGTTTGACGCAGATCATTTGTTGGATTGTCATTTTGTATGACTTCACCATGGTTCTTTCCCATTTTACAGAGTTCTCGTCTTCCGGCTCGATGAATATGTTAAGTCAGCGCATGAATCCGGAAGATGTGAATCAGATTTTAAAAAATTTGAGCCACATCGAGTTTAACGTGATTATACCGGCATTTATATTTTTCTTTCTCGGCGGTTATTTGCTCTATGCCTCCGTATTCGCGGCCATAGCAGCCACATCTAATGATCATCATGATACGCAACAACTAACAGTGATCGTAACGCTTCCTTTGATATTATCCGTCGTTGTTTTATCCAATACCGTCAGTACTCCGGATAGCTCGCTCTCTTACTGGTTTTCCATTATTCCTTTTACATCTCCGGTGATCATGATGGGACGGATCATACATGGAGCGCCTGTTCAAGATATTTTATTGTCCATGTTTTTTTAATGGCCACTGTGGCTGTTATTATATGGCTTTCCGGCAAAATATACAAAACGGCTATTTTATATACCGGTAAAAAGGTTACCGGCAAAGAAATAATATCTTGGT
>JAJQAW010000211.1 GCA_021203585.1 Rikenellaceae bacterium | reverse complement strand
GGGGGGTCCCCCCCGGTGTCCCAGGTGGAAGCGCGGAGGAGCTTCGCCGGCAAATCGTTCGATCACCAGGTTCGGACGGAGACGCATTAGGATTTCGGTAAAAAAAGCGATGTATTCCGGCAATTCGAACAGCGGAAAACGCTCGGGGTGAAGTAGGTACTGCTACCCCATAGCCGTATCTTTAAAAATTTGCAATTGGTGAAATTTGACCGTATCCAGAGGCAGTTCATTGATCCATCCCGTTTGCCGGAGCATCATTTCCCGGGTTTCCCCCGGAAGCCCGAGAATAAAATGGGCACCGGTATGGATACCCCGCTGTGCTGTAGCGAGAACCGCTTGGCGCACGCATTGAAAATCGTGGCCCCGGTTGATTTGCTGCAGCGTTTGATCGTAGCAGGATTCGATTCCGTACTCGATAATCACATAATGCCGCCGAGCCAATCGGGTAAAATAATCCAGCTTTTCCTCATCCACACAATCCGGACGGGTACCGATAACGATTCCGACCACACCCGGGACCTCCAAAGCTTGATCGTATATTTTTTTCAGTTCCGACAACCGAGCGTGCGTATTGGAAAAAGACTGAAAGTAAGCCAGGTATTTTTCCGCTTTGCGGTATCGGTTGGCATGAAATTCAACCCCCTCCTCAATTTGCCGGCGCACACTTTTATCCGGAGTACAGTAGGAAGGAGAAAAGGCTTCGTTGTTGCAGAAGGTACATCCGCCGATTCCCCTGGAACCGTCGCGGTTGGGACAGCTGAATCCGGCATGAACGGTGACTTTTTGTACTCGTGTACCGAACATTTCCTTGAAATAGCGGGAGTAGCTGTTAAAGCGGCGCGCGTCTCCCCACGGATAGATTTTCACGGCCGATTCGGTGAGGTTTGGAAAATCAACACAGTGGCGTAAGCGGCGATTCCTTCTTCTCGTCCGACAAATCCCAATTTTTCGGTCGTAGTGGCCTTCACAGAGATTTGTCCCGTCTCGATGCCCATGGTCCGGGCCAGCGTCCGGCGTATCTGGGGAATACGATCTTTGATTTTGGGCCGCTGCAGACAGATCGTAAGGTCCGCATTCCCCACTGAATATCCATGCTCTCGAAGCAAAGCCACAGTCCTGCCGAGCAGGATTTTACTGTCGATGCCTTTGAAATCCGCGTCCGTATCCGGAAAATGAAATCCGATATCCTGCAGAGCGGCGGCTCCCAATAGCGCGTCGCACAGGGCATGGATCGCCACATCCCCGTCGGAATGCGCGATGCAACCCCGAGAATGTTCGATTTGAATGCCGCCCAACCACAAGGGTAAGTCCCGAGCCAGCGCGTGTACATCGTATCCGTTGCCGATCCTGAAGTTCATATCAACCAATTTTTTCGCCGAATGCCAGATCGCCCGTATCGCCGATACCGGGGACAATGTATGATTTGACAGTCATTTCCTTGTCTACGGCGACCGTCCACAGCCGGAATCGTTTACAGGAAAAATGCTTTTGCACGTAATCCACCCCGTCCTGGCTGGCGATCACCGTAGCGATGTGGGTAAATTTCGGCTCTTCTCCCGATTGGATCAGGTTGTTGTAAGCCACTTCGATCGACTGCCCGGTAGCCAGCATCGGATCGATCAGAATTAATATTTTTCCGGCTAATTCCGGGGTAGTCAGCGATTCGATATCGATCTGAAAAGAGCCGTTTTTTCTGTAATGGCGGTAAGCCGAAACGAAGGCGCTGTGGGATTGATCGAAAATATTCAAAAACCCGCTGTGCATGGGAATACCGGCCCGCAAGATGGCGGCCAGCACGATCTCCTGATTGGGCAGAGCCATTTCGGCCTCGCCCAGGGGAGTTTCGACGATTCGATTTTCGTAGGAAAGGGTTTTGCTGATCTCATAGGCCATGAGTTCGCCGATCCGTTCGAGGTTTTTCCGAAAAAGCATCGAATTTTTTTGTATTTCCATATCCCGCAACTGCGCCAGAAACCGGTTCAGGATACTATTCTCATTCCCTAAAATCGTCAGCATAGTCAATCAGTATTCAAGTCATGCGACCCAGCGGATCGCCTCAAAGTTTTTGGTGTCGCTTTTTTCAACCGACGCCAAGTCGAAAGCGGAGTAGAAGCTTGCTTCCGACTCAGCCCAGGCGCGAAGGAGGAGCCTCGGAGGGGAACATAAAAGCGACGATTTGGACGACTTTTTAAAAGTCGCGGTTCCAAGTATAAAAATAGGTAATTTTTTCAAAAATTTCCGATTAAAACGGAGAATCTTCTCCATTTTTGTCGAACGTACCGCCATATTCGGCAGGGGTTGCGGGCAGATCCCAGGCCCCGGAATCGATTTCGGTGGTCCCTCCGAAGCCGCCCGCGCTGCTGTAGCCGGCACTGTTGGCTCCGGCACCGAAACCGCCGTCTCCCAGCGGATCCATGCCGTCTCGGTCGAGCTCGGCTTCATCGAGGTCCATAAATTTCGCCTGCTCTTTGCGGAAGCGTAGCTTGACGGTATCCACGGCGCCGTTGCGGTGCTTGGCCACGATCAATTCGGCTACCCCGGCCGTCGGCATACCCTGCTCATCCTCGGTCAATCCGTAGT
>JAJQAW010000207.1 GCA_021203585.1 Rikenellaceae bacterium | reverse complement strand
CCTCATCGGCACCATGACCACCACCGTTCTAGAATATTACGACTATGCGGACGGTTCGGATATCCAGCTCGGTTTTGTGATGAAGGATGCCAACGGCAATGAAATTAACCGCGGGGTGATGGACGCTTATTATGAAGACGACAGTTTTTATATGAAAATGAGCAACAACATGCACATGACGCCCGACGTGGTGAAGTACCTCAGCATGCAAAACGATCTGGTAGCCGACTTCCTGGATTATCCGAACCCGATGGGAGATGAATATCCGATGGATATGTATTCGGAACCGATTTTCGCTATGGATGCCGGGAATTATACGATCACCAATAAATCGGATAAAAGCGACTTTGTACGCGTATAAAACCACAACCGAAAATATGTGGGAACGGAAAAGATCGAAACCCCGGCCGGAGAATTCAAAGCGTTCAAAATCACCTATGAAACCGACGTGACTACGGATGGCAGGACTACCAAGTATCACGGTGTGGAATGGTATGCCCCGGGAGTCGGTGTAGTGCGTTCTGAAATTTACGAAGGAGATTAGCTACAGAATTATACGGTGCTGACTTCCATGACCAAATAGATTCAGTTAATAATCCGGTAAGAAAAGCCTTGTATATCGCCATACAGGGCTTTTTTCGCAAGCTACGAAACGGACGGCGTCGGGAGGATGCTCACAGTTCGTTTTTCGGAGCACAGATATCGGTCGGATTCTCCGGATTGCACGGAGCAGGGGTGGGAATAGCCGATCGCTTGACTTTACCGCGAACTACATGCCAGGCATCGTGTATTATTTTTTCACCGGGATACCGGGGACCGGGCTTGCTTTTCACTTGATCCACATTCAACAGACCGTATTCCACATAATATATTTTGATCAGCAGCAAAAAACTGGAAATCAACAGAGGGCCGAAAATGATTCCTCAGAAACCGAAAAGCGGAATCCCCAGAATAACTCCGAAAATAACGACCAACGGCGGAGTGTTGGCTACCTTTCCCAAGAGTACGATCCGGACCAGGTTATCCACATTGGCGATGATTAGCATGCCGCAAGCCATCAGTAAAATTCCCTGCCAGAGTTCTCCGCCAGAGATCAGGTAAAGCCCCAACGGAACGCTGACAATGACGGTCCCAATCATGGGAATCAGTCCGCACAGGGCCGTTATGAAAGCCCAAAAAATAACGTTGTTGATTCCGAACAGCCAATATATAACCGCAGCCACAAAGCCCTGGCAAATCATAATCAATGGAATGCCGACTGCATTGGAATAAATCATACTGTGAATTTCGTGCACCAGCAAATCGAAGCTCTGGCCCCGAAAAGGAACATATTTCAGCGCCACCGATTCCATTCGGCGGGCATAGGCCAGCATAAAATACAAAATGACCAACATCATAAACACATTGACCGCAAAACTATAGGTGGAATTCAGCAAGCCGGAAGCGAATTTGGTCATGAATCCCGACAACTGGGAAAATACGTTGTCGTCGATCAGGGTGATTCCCACCCACCGGTTCACCTTGTCCGGAAGTTCCCGGACCGAGACCATGATTTTGGAAGCATCGATATCGGGAAGTTCGCCGGCCACCATTTCGAAAATCCAGAATCCCAGCCCCAACAACAGCACGGTCATCATCAATACCAACACCAGCGATGCGATCCCCCATTTCCAGCGATGTTTTTCCACCAACCGGAAAAGCAGTTTGCGAAGCACGATATAAATGGTAAGGGCTCCCAGAAAGGCTCCGATAAAGAATTGGAGCTGCCTGAAAAGGATCAGCCCGATGGCGATCAGCACCACCAGAAATAACAACTGGCGGAAAAATGCATTGTAATTGTTTGTTTTCCCGGTTTCCATGGTTCGGAGAATATTCGGTTATGCTCCGGAGCGTAACAAAAAACCGGCCAGGATAGCGGAAAAATCAGGGAAACGCCCGAGCGGCTGGTCAACCGGTTTCGGAACTATCCCGACGGGCCGCCGAACCCAGATCGCCGAGCCCGAACCGAGGTCGTACCCTCACCGGCGAGCCCATTCGCCAACCTCCAAATCGCGGATTTGCCCGTTGTCTACGATCAAACGGACCGCCGTATGGACGTGGTGAAAACCGTGTATGCCGGCAGCGCCGGGATTGATATGCAGTAAGTTTCGGCGGCGATCCGGCATCACTTTGAGGATATGAGAATGGCCGCTGATGAAAATGCGCGGATGGTACCGGTCGATTTTTAGGCGGGTCTCCGATTCGTACCTTCCGGGGTAGCCTCCGATGTGGGTCATCAGCACGCGGATCCCCTCGCATTGAAATTCCTGATACTGCGGATATACGATTCGCACCCGGGCATCATCGATATTGCCGTAAACCCCCACCAGCGGCTTGAAGGCCGCGATACGGTCCGCCGTTTCCAGGTTGCCGAAATCTCCCGCGTGCCAGATCACATCGACCCGGGAGAGGAACCGTTCGAGTTTATCGTCAAAAAAACCATGCGTATCCGAAATAATCCCGATTTTTTTCATGCCGGCGGTATTGTGCAGGCAAAGGTAAAAAAAGCGGACGTAACGAAAATTAAACTACCTTTGCGTACC
>JAJQAW010000343.1 GCA_021203585.1 Rikenellaceae bacterium | reverse complement strand
CCGGTATCGTATTACAGTTTGGCGTTCTGGTAGGATTTATCGTACAGTTTCTGCTGCAGCTCGGCAATGTAATCCTGAATCTCCTCCTCTTTGACACTGTTTTTGTACCGGGCCAGGTATTCATAAAAAGCGACGAGGGCCATCCGGGTCGGTGTCTGGTCCAATTCCGGCTCCGGAGACTGCAGGTAATATCCCATAGCGATCAGGTACTCGGCTTCTTCCAGAAACGGACTGCGGCCGAAACGGCGGCGGAAATCCTCCAGCAATTGCTCCGAAGAATAGTAATCCCCGCGGTGAAAGTAGCTTACGGCCGTGTAGAATTTGATCGTATCTTCGCGCGGAGTGCCGTAATAGGTGTAATCCACCATATCGAACAGGGCGATCGCCTTCTCGTTTTTCTTTTCCTGGTAATAGCGGAGGGCTGCCTGGTACATCTCTTCCGAATTACCGCTTTTCAGTAACGCGTTGTAAGTTCCGCAGGAACCCAAAATGACACAAACTGCGCGCAACAATAATCCGTTACGAAGTATAATTTTCATGTTCATTCATTCACTAATTGGGCAAAGTTACGCATTTTAAACGAAGAACTGAAAATTATATTGCGGATTTTATCCATCCCAGCGGAGAAGAGTACCAAAAATAATCGGGGGAAGTCTGCACAGTTTCTAAAAAATGCGTAATTTTGCATTTCGACCGGCGGCACCTGCCGCCAGCCAACACCGAACTTAATCACAACATCATGGATATTTTTGATCGCATAAGAAAACACTCGGGAGGCCCGATCGGGATGTACCAAAAGCAGGCGCACGGTTATTTCGCTTTCCCGAAACTGGAAGGTGAAATCGGACCCCGCATGAAATTCCGCGGCCGGGAAGTGCTGAACTGGAGCCTCAACAATTACCTTGGACTGGCCAATCACCCGGAGGTGCGCAAGGCGGATGCCGAAGGAGCCGCCCGTTTCGGTATGGCCGCACCCATGGGCGCCCGAATGATGAGCGGACAAACCAACTGGCACGAAGAGCTGGAACAGAAATTGGCCGCATTCGTCGGCAAAGAAGATGCCTTCCTGCTCAATTTCGGTTACCAGGGAATGATTTCGGTCATCGATACCCTGCTGGGCCGGCACGATGTGGTGGTGTACGACGCCGAATCGCATGCCTGTATAATCGACGGGCTGCGCATGCATATGGGCAAACGTTTTGTTTATGCCCACAATGATATGGAGAGTTTCCGCACCCAGATGGAACGCGCCACCAAAGTCGTGGAGCAGACCAAAGGCGGTATTTTAGTGATCACCGAAGGGGTGTTCGGCATGAAAGGCGACCTGGGCGTACTGGACCGAATTGTGGAATTCAAAAAGGAGTTCGACTTCCGGCTGCTGGTCGACGATGCGCACGGCTTCGGGACGATGGGCAAAACCGGGTCCGGTGTGCCGGAACATTTCGGGGTACAGGATCAGGTGGACCTCCATTTTTCGACCTTCGCCAAATCGATGGCCGGTATCGGCGGATTTATCTCCGGCGAAAAGGCCATTATCGATTATATGCGGTATAATATGCGCTCGCAGACCTATGCCAAATCCCTGCCGATGCCGATGGTCATCGGAGCCTTGAAACGGCTGGAATTGATCCAAACCCACCCCGAATACAAAGACAAACTGTGGACCATCGTCCGCGCCCTGCAAAACGGATTCCGTGAAAACGGATTCGAAATCGGCGGTACGCTTTCTCCGGTGACCCCGGTATACCTGAAAGGCGGTGTGGAAGAGGCGACCAATATCGTGGTCGATCTGCGGGAAAACTACAACCTGTTCTGTTCGGTGGTGGTCTATCCGGTGATTCCGAAAGGCGAAATCATTCTGCGGATTATTCCCACGGCAGTTCACACGCTCGAAGACGTGGAGTACACCCTGGATTGCTTCCGCAAATGCCGAGGAAAACTCGAATCGGGCGAATACCGCAAACCGGTTCCGAACATGAATGCCTAAAAATCCTCGTTTTTTTCAACCAGGATTTGCAAAAACCGATTGCCTGACTTACTTTTGCAGGCGTTAAAAGGGGCCTCATAGTTCAATGGATAGAATATCAGATTCCGGTTCTGACGATGTGGGTTCGATTCCCGCTGAGGCTACTAACCAAAAAGGAGGGTAATACCTCCTTTTTTTATTGCCTCTAATTAACTGAAAATTATTTGTTTATAGGTATTCTCAAAGGGATTTCACAGACAACATACGAAAAAAAATTATGACTATGGAAGACGATTTATTCGCAGGGCAAGGCGACACCGTAGATGAAGCGGTCGCAGATATGCGGGAAGGGGTCAAATTCTTCATTGAAACGTCTAAAGAAAAGGGATTTCCCTATAAGATTATTTAGCCGGGGACTATGAAGTGGAATTATCCTACGACATCAAAAGTATGTTGGAATTTGCCCGCAATTATATGACCGACGCAGGACTGGCCAAACTTACCGGGATCAACCCGCAGCAAATCGGCAGATATGCCAACGGGTACGCCCCCCCCCCCGCCCCAACCGGGTGCGCCTGATACTGGAAGGCCTGCAAAGCTTCGGTGCCGTATTTTCGGGTA
>JAJQAW010000239.1 GCA_021203585.1 Rikenellaceae bacterium | reverse complement strand
GCTTCGATCTCATCCAGCAGATCGCACCGATCCTTGCCCGGCCGGTCCAATTTATTGAGGAAGACCATGGCCGGCGTCTTGCGCATTCGGCAAACCTCCATCAACTTGCGGGTTTGAGCCTCCACTCCTTTGGCGCTGTCGATTACGATAATCACACTGTCCACCGCCGTCAGGGTCCGGTAGGTATCTTCGGCAAAATCTTCATGCCCGGGAGTATCGAGGATATTGATTTTTATTCCCTTGTATTCGAATCCCATGACCGAAGTAGCCACCGAAATTCCCCGTTGACGTTCAATTTCCATAAAATCCGACGTGGCTCCTTTTTTGATTTTATTCGATTTTACGGCCCCCGCCACGTGGATCGCCCCTCCGAAAAGCAACAGTTTTTCGGTCAGCGTCGTTTTGCCGGCATCCGGGTGGCTGATGATGGCAAAGGTTCTTCGTCGTTGTATTTCAGATGCTAAACTCATTCTTTCCCGTTTTGAAGGTGCAAAGATAAGCATTATTATGCAGGCAGAGGCCTGAGTATAAGGGTGCGGAACAAAAAAACGAGCGAATGGAATCCTTCGCTCGTCATAGGGTGGTCCGGAAGGGTTATTCCTCCGGTTCTTTCATATTGTGAAACACATTGGTCACATCATCGTCTTCCTCGAATTTGTCGATCAATTTTTCTATAGTCGCCCGTTGTTCCTCGGTTACTTCTTTGGTATCGGTCGGAATGCGTTCGAACTCGCCGATACGGATTTCAAACCCTTTTTCTTCCAGGTAATGCTGAATCTTGCCGAAAGATTCGAAAGGACCGTACATCACGATTTCCGTTCCATTTTCCCCTTCGTCTTCAAATACCTCGTCCACTTCGAAATCGATCAATTCCAATTCCAGTTCTTCGAGATCCAATCCCTCCGGTTTGGCTATTTTGAACAAGCATTTCCGGGTAAATAAAAAATCCAGACTTCCGCTCGTCCCCAGGGAACCCCCGTGTTTATTGAAATAACTGCGGACATTGGCCACCGTGCGGGTATTGTTGTCCGTAGCTGTTTCCACGACAATAGCGATCCCGAAGGGGCCGTATCCTTCGTAAACAATCTCTTTATAATCGGCTCCTCCTTCTTTGGAGGAGGCTTTTTTGATCGCCCGCTCTACGTTTTCTTTGGGCATATTGGTCGCTTTGGCATTGGCCACCAAGGTACGCAGCGCCGGATTATTTTCCGGGTCCGGACCTCCGGCCTTCACCGCAATCGAGATTTGTTTTCCGATTTTGGTAAATGTGCGGGCCATATTGCCCCAGCGTTTCAATTTCGCCGCTTTCCGGTATTCAAATGCTCTTCCCATAACGGATGGTTTTTCAATTTTAGAAGCACAAAATTAAAGGCTTTTTACCTCATTTCAAAGCCATAACCCAAAAATGCCTGCCTCCTTACACAACGGGAACAATGCGTACGTAAGCCCGAATCAATCCCAAGGCTTTGATTTGCGACAGCGCAATTTCTTTGATCACGTGATTGTTGTCGAAGGCCGACAGTTTGACGAATCCCGGACGTTGCGAGGCATAGAGGTATTTTAGAGTCGAACATTCTTCACCGTCCACATCGAAGGAGAGCAAATAGGGTTTTCCATAAGTCAGGGAATTGTCGATATCGTGTATCTGGCGGTACAACACAATGTCGCCGGAATGGAAAATGGGTGGTGTCCCTTCCTCGGTCAGGCGGATTTCTCCGTCGCAGCGTGGAAGGGTGGAGGCGGCCAGGTAATCGAACGGTTGTGCGGCGTGGGGATCCAGAAAAAGCGAGGAGAGGGTAACCTGCGGAGAAAATTCATGAATCGGAATATTCTGCCATCCGGCGCTCTTTTCTTTCGGAGCGAGACTGGTTACCACCTTGTATTTCCGTAACGGTTCGTTGACCACCGAACTGGTATCGATTTCCATATAATCTACTTTTTCATCGGCATCTTCCGGGGTGCACAGTCGGCCTTCGATAAAATCATCGTAAGTGATGCCGAAATATTTAACTACTCGGCGGATAAAATCCAGTTTCGGCATAGTGCCGCGTTCGTACGAGGCGATATTATCCCGGCTCACGCTGAATAAAACTCCAAATTCACCTTGTGTAAGATCAAGAGTCTTGCGGAGATACTTGAGATTTTGACGAATGCGAATTTCAGTCACAATTATTTGTATTTGTGGATTATTTTCACGTATTTTGTAGCATACAAAGGGAACTTTGTTACACAAAGGTAGCGAAAAATCCGGATTATGCGGGAACAAGATAAAAATAAGATAGTTGCCGAACCAGAAAAAAGTGAATCCAATACACTTTATATGGTCAGCCGTTTGGAATTTATACGTCTGAAGCTACAGCGAGGGGATAAAAAGATCATTGCCGAGAAACTGAATGTCCATCCGGAATGGGTTTCACAAGTGATCCGAGGAATCGGAGTGAGTGAACCGGTGCTGGAGGAGGCCGAGCGGATTATTCGGGAAAGGTTAGCGGAGGAGGAGGAATGATTTGGGCTGGCACTCGGGTATGCGGTCTGAAAGGATGAAGCGGGATACATCATTTTAACCGAAATCGACCCGTGAAGGGAAAAAAAGAGGCAA
>JAJQAW010000040.1 GCA_021203585.1 Rikenellaceae bacterium | reverse complement strand
TAAACCGTTTGAAGTCGAAACGAATCGGATACTGATTCGGGGAGAAACGGCTTCTGCCGCGCCGGTTACTTTATTGACCGTACGGCTTCAGGAGCTTCCGCTTCAACGCTTGGTTCAACTGCTTTCTCTTTCTCGGGATCGGAACGACCGGTATCAATTTGAAATAGAATTACGATTATGAGAGGACTGGCTGCATATGGCGGATTGCTGAAATTGGCCGGGTTACTGATTGGCTTGCCGTTAGTGGTCTATGGATGGGGGATCGCGCGCACGCTCGAACTGCACCGCACCCTCCGGCAACAAGCCGTACTGCTGCAATCGGCTCACGCCGATACCATTGCCGGAGCGCTTCCCGAGCGGACAGAAAACGCGGAAACCGACTTCGGCCGTACGGTAAAAACCGGCGAGCTGCTGCACCGCATTTCTCCTTGGCTGGAGCAGTTCGGAGTAACCGCCGAACGGTATACTCCTTACCGGCTGCAGCGCGAACAGGAGGGGGAGCTTTACGCCGGGGAATTGTTGCTCAGCGGTGAATTTATTCCGCTCACCCGGCTGCTCGAGCGGATGGAGAGCCGGAAAGAGGAGCGGATCGTATCGGTCTCCTACCAAACTGTCGTACTTCCGCAAAACCGCAAAAAACAACTTCAAATGACCGTGATTTTTCAACAGATCACAAAAAAAGATGCACCATGAAAAAAAACTTACGGATTTTATTCTCCACAGGCTGTGCGCTGCTCATGCTGGGATGCGACGAACTGATGGTCAAAGATATCAGTAACAAACAGCTTGCCCTTATATCTCCCACGCCGCAGGCCGTACTTTCGGACGGCCGCATCACTTTTTCGTGGGAAGAGGCGGAATTTGTCGATTATTACCGGTTGACGCTGGCCGCTTCCTCTTCCGGCAGCCTGGAGGGCGCTTTGGTCGATTCCCTGTTGGAGGGTACCCGCTTTACCCTGACAGAAACCCTGGCCGCAGGAGCGTATGAATGGCGCCTGCAGGGTTACAACGCCGAATACCGGACTCCGGTCCGGACCAGTACCTTCCGGGTGCAGACTTCTCGGGATATCAGCGGGCAATCGGTTTCCGTGCTTTCACCGGTCGAGGGGGTGGCAGTTTATTCGCAGCCGGTGACATTTGCCGGGGAGTCCCTGTCCGGTGCGCTGCTATACCGCATTTGGGTGGCCAGTCCGGCTTTCGACGGGGCACAACAGATTTTGGCCGAAGAAACGCTCGAGGAAACGCTGTACCGGATGGAATTACCCGACGGAGCATACCAGTGGCGTATACAGGCATGCAATGAAGACTATCAATCGGAATGGCAAACCATCGGCTTCCGGGTGCGGAGTTCTCCGGATCTCTCCACGGCCGGGGTAACCGTGCTCTCCCCCAAAGAAGGGGCCCGGGTCGAATCCCGGGAAGTTTTGTTTGCCTGGGAGGCGCTATCAGGTGCGGAAGATTACCGCATAACCCTGGCCAAGCCGGATTTCGATCGACCGGAACAATGGCTGGACGATACCGTCCTCTCGGAGACGACTTACCGGATGGAGCTCCAGGACGGGGAGTACCAATGGCGCATTCAGGGCCGGAATACTTCTTCCCAAACTTCGGTAACGACCCTATCCTTCCGGGTAGAAACCGTTCCGGATATCAGTGGATCATCCATCCGGGTGATTACACCGGTGGATCACGCGCGGCTCGGACAGTCGGAAACGGTCTTCTCCTGGGATCCGGTTCCGCACGCTGCGAATTATCGGATTCGGGTCGTTTCTCCCTCCTTCGATCAGGCGCAATGGTTGGCTGCCGATTGGAAGCTCGAAGAGACGGTTTACCGGCTCGAGTTGCCCGATGGGGAGTATGAATGGCAGCTACAGGCTTTAAATGCCGTTTCCCAAACCGCTTTCCGGACCGGTCGATTCCAGGTGGCCGTGAATCCCGATCTTTCCGGCCAACAGGTCCGGATACTCAGTCCATCGCAAGGAGTTACCCTGAGGGAAGCGGAAACCGTTTTTGCGTGGGAGCCGATGGACGGGGCGGAGAATTACCGGCTTACGGTGGTTTCTCCCTCTTTCGAGCACGTGGAGAAGCTCGTGCAGGACCTGACCTTGATCGAGAATTCCTTCCGCACCACGCTCACTGGCGGAGCGTATCAGTGGCGCATCATAGCCCAAAATGGGGGAAGCCGTTCTGAACCCCTCATCCGGTCGTTTTCGGTGGCCGCCTGGGAAGATATTTCCGACCGGCAGATCACCGTTATCGCTCCCGCTGCGGGAATACAGACCGCCAACCGGAATATTCTGTTTGCCTGGGAACCGGTAAAAGGGGCGGCTCGCTATCGGTTGATGATAGCCTCTCCCTCTTTCGATCGATTGGAATTGTTAATCGAAGATGCAGCGCTGGAGGAAACATCCCTCCGGGTCTCGCTCGATCCGGGCCGCTATCAATGGCGCATTCAAGCTTTGAATGACGATTACCAAACTACTGCGCAAACCTATGGATTGACCATTTTGGAGTGAACCGGATGCCGCCGCTGCCTATAAAGAATAAAAAAGTGACCTTACTGCTGACCGGAATGCTCGTTTTGATCTGGAGTGTGGTCGTT
>JAJQAW010000298.1 GCA_021203585.1 Rikenellaceae bacterium | reverse complement strand
GAAGCGATCCTGAATGATCAGCAAAAAGTCGTTTCCTCGTGTGTATCCTTGGAGGGAGAATACGGGCAAAACGATATCTGTATCGGAGTTCCGGCGGTGATCGGACGCAACGGTATCGAGAAAATCCTGGAAATCAAACTGGATGATCAGGAAAGGGAATTATTCGCTAAAAGCGCAGATGCCGTTCGCAAAACCAACGATGTGCTCCAAGAAATCGGTGTTTTGTAAAGTTGTATTCACCCAATAAAAAGAAGCGGTCATTGCTCGAATGACCGCTTCTTTTATTTTTACAATCGAAGTATTATTGTACCTTCCCTCCTAACGGGTATTTCAAACCCTGGTAGCTGGATAAATAACATTTGACCGAACCTACCCGAATCGGGGTTTCCAAATACAATGGAATCCGGTTATCATCGTCCGAAAACCATACATAAAATTCGCTGCCGTCCGGGAAGGCGTTTCGATCCTCCGAATTACTCAGCTGACAGGAGAATTTCATGGTCCGGTATTTCCCCAAATCCGATAGGCTGCGTTCTTCAAATCCGATGAATTTGTACTGAAGCCGTTTGATTTTATTATTCATCACCACATCCAGATAGGCAGTAAAGCCCGGGCGCATGTTGAAATTGATTTCGTTCCGCATATTGAAAAACATGGCTATCCCGTCAAAACTCCGGGAGGAGAGAGGCATATCGGAACTTTTGGGATTATTGTGCTTCAGATTGACAAAAGTGGTATTGACACTCATCCGGTCCCAATCGTAAATATATTCAGCTTTAGCGCGGTAACTCCCCTCCTTGATGTCCCCTTTGTAGTACAAAGGACGGAGCGTTTCTTTGTCCAGCCAGGCGCTATAATCGTCCCGCATATCGAAAAAATACTTCCACTTGCGGTCCACCTCCGCCACGGCATTGATCTTATAAGCCGGAGCTCCGTCTACTTTGCTGTTGGTGGTTTTGAAGGTGACCGTAGCTAAATCCGGTTCGAGTAATCCGACCTTGTAGCTGACCGAGTAAGTTAATACCTCACCCGCCTGAAAGGCTTTTTGGGCCCATGTATTTTTTGTCATACAGCACACTCCCGCACACAATAGTCCTACCGATATTATATGTTTTAATTTCATAAGGGAATTGAATAATTTACGTTCTACTATACATATCGCCGAAGGTAGCCAATTTATTATGATATCATGCTAAAATCGACTTCATTTTTTCCGGAATCGCTTTTGTGACTTAGTGTTCGCAACATGTGGTTCTCCGGTTTGGAGAGCAGCGGATCCTCTTTCAATACCTTTTCCGCCGCATCCCGAGCCAACTGAAGGATCTGTCCGTCTTTGCTCAAACTGGCTATTTTAAGTTCAAATGGCATGCCACTTTGCATTGTTCCGGTCATATCTCCCGGCCCCCGCAACTGCATATCGAGCTCGGAAAGTTCAAATCCGTCCGTAGTACCGACCATAGCTTCCATTCGGGCTCGCGCTTCTTTAGTGAGCTTTACGGAAGTCATTAGAATACAATAGGATTGCTCCGCTCCACGACCGACCCGTCCGCGCAATTGATGCAATTGAGAAAGACCGAACCGTTCGGCATTCTCAATCACCATCACCGAGGCATTGGGTACATTCACTCCGACTTCAATGACGGAAGTGGCTAATAGTATATGGGCTTTTCCATCCTTAAACAAATACATGCCGAAATCCTGATCGGCTTGCTTCATTTTGCCGTGAACTACCTGAACGTGGTAGTCGGGCGGGGGAAAGGCCCGGGTAATACCGGCATGACCCTCTTTCAGGTTCAGGTAATCCATCTTTTCAGATTCCTTGATGAGCGGATATACGATATAGACCTGACGGCCTTTGGCGATCTGCTGTTTCAAAAAGCCGAGCATTTTTAATCGCGAAGAGCCGTAAAAATGTACGGTTCGGATCGGTTTGCGGCCGGGTGGAAGTTCGTCGATCACGGAAACATCCAGATCCCCATATAAAGTCATGGCCAGCGTTCGCGGAATAGGGGTTGCGGTCATCACCAGTACATGCGGAAGTAATTGGTTTTTCATCCACAGCCGCGAGCGTTGCTCCACACCGAACCGGTGCTGTTCGTCGATCACCACATATCCCAAATTGGCAAACTGTACCCGGTCCTCGATCAAGGCATGGGTACCCAATAAAATATCGATTTTTCCCGCAGCCAATTCGGCCAATAGGGATTCACGTTCTTTTTTACGGGTTGAACCGATAAGAATGGCGACTTTGCCGGCAGCTTCTTTCCCGAGCATTTGAGTGATCGACTCGTAGTGTTGGCGAGCGAGGATTTCCGTGGGAGCCATCAGGCACGCTTGATATCCGTTATCGTTGGCGATGAGCATCGTCAACAAAGCCACCAGTGTCTTTCCGCTTCCCACATCTCCCTGCAGAAGCCGGTTCATCTGTCTGCCCGTTGCCATGTCCGCCCGAATTTCTTTGATCACCCGCTTCTGCGCACCGGTCAGCGGGAAGGGCAGGCATTCGTTGTAAAAATGATTAAAACGGTGTCCGACGATCGGAAAAATAATTCCCCGGTTTTTGAGTATACGGATGTTTCGTTGAGCCAGAATATTGAGCTGAATGCCTAATAA
>JAJQAW010000174.1 GCA_021203585.1 Rikenellaceae bacterium | reverse complement strand
CATCCGTACCCTCCACCACCAGGTCCGTAGGCTGATAAGCCCTCCACAAGGATTCGTCTCGGGTTAATTCCGGATCGAAGTCGAGAAAATCGAATAAATGATAATTCGTTTGCTTCATAAAGAGGATTTCATGCTAAAAAATGGGCTCGAAAAAGACCCAGGTCTCATCCGGACCCGTACCTTCCACGCCTTCCTGGTATTTCCCCATAATCTGGTTCCACTGATCCACCCGGGGATTATTTTCAACCGTTCGGGTATTGAGGGTCTCGTAATCCTTCCCGGCCGGATAACTGATCATCAACATCAATTGCCGTCCGTTTCGGTACATGAGCAGCCGTTGGAACTCCGCCCGGCAAAAACCGGCGGATACCTCCGGAAACCGCTCGTACTGGGTTTTATGGTAATCCATATACTCCTGCTGCATAACCGGATCATCTACCAAATTGGCCGTCAATATTTTATGATCCCACGGTTCTGGCGCCTGTCCCTCTCCGCAACGGCTGCGGTCGAATATATAATAAGGCGCTTCGTACTCTTGCAGAACGGCATCGGGAAAACGAGTTTCAATTTCCTGCCGGAAAGCCGCACCGGTTTTCGGCAAATCGTAAATCAACCGGCGGTTACTCCATCCGTAGGCCGTGCGGGGATCGATCTCGTGGCGCACCGCCATCTCCAGCAAAGTGCTGTCCGGAATATCCGCAACAATTTCCAGTATAACCGGATACTCCATCTCCTCCGGCTGAACCGCAGCCGTTCGACAACCAGTCAGTGAAACGACCATTCCGGCCCAAATTCCCGCAACCAAATAACGGGAAAGAACAGAAAATCGTGAACAGATATTTTTCATGGCCTCAAAGTTTTGGGTATCTGTTTAGGTTCATTTGCCCGAAGGCCCAACAAAGTTAAAAAAAACAAAAGAAAAACAAAATATTTCGAAAGGGATTCGGACCATCCCCCGGAATGGAACCTGTTTACAGCCCGAAATCCCGATGGATTTAACCGATCGCCAAAAATCAGGAAATCCGGGCACCGGTGTGCCGGAAACCGGACTTTGCTTCCGGTTTACTCAAAAAACATTACCTTTGTTTCTTATGGGACGCATTCTGGCACTCGATTATGGTCGCAAAAGAACCGGTATAGCCGTAACCGATCCGCTGCAAATCATTGCAACCGGACTGGATACGGTAGCCACACATACGATCGAACAATTCCTGACCGGGTATATGGCCGAAAATCCGGTCGATGCGATCGTGGTCGGCATGCCCCGGCAGGCGGATGGTACCCCTTCCGAATCTTATACCTATATCAAAACGTTTGTCGAAAAACTCCGAAAAAAATATCCGGAATTAAAAATAGAGTGGGTCGACGAACGTTATACCTCCGTACTGGCCCTGCGAGCCATGATCGAAGGCGGAGTTAAAAAATCCGACCGCCGGAATAAAGCGCTCGTCGATAAAGTGAGCGCGACCATTATTCTCCAGTCCTACCTGGAACAACGCGATATGCAGCAACAAAGAGAATTAGAATGATCTATCCGATTTACATCTACGGTTCGCCCGTATTACGCGAGCAAACAAAACCGATCGAGGCCAATAGCCCGGAACTGAAACAATTGGTATCCGACATGTTCGATACCATGTACGCCGCCAACGGGGTCGGCCTGGCTGCTCCGCAGATCGGCCGGTCGATCCGATTGTTTGTGATCGATGCCACCCCATACGCCGAAGACCATCCGGAGCTGGCGGATTTTAAAAAGGCTTTTATCAATGCCGAGATATACCAGCGGAGTGAAACTACGGTCTCCATGGAAGAGGGTTGCCTGAGTTTTCCGAAACTGTATGAAAACGTCAGCCGCCCCCAAACCATTGGAATCCGGTATAGGGACGAAAACGGAGTGGAGCACGATGACCAGTACCAGTACGGAGGCATGGCAGCCCGAATTATCCAGCACGAATACGACCATATCGAAGGCATTGTTTTTGTGGATCATTTATCCCCTTTGCGCAAAACGCTGTTATCCTCCAAATTAAACGGTTTTACCAAAGGTAAATTCAAAGCGGCTTATAAGTGTAAAACGCAAAAATAACATGACCGATCCCGAAACCGCATACCGGAACGTTCAGCCCGGCAACCTCTTGCTGGCCGAACCCTACGGTTGTGATCCTTGGTTCGGCCGTTCCGTCGTATGGATTGCCTCGCATGAGGAATCCGGTACATTCGGATTTATGGTCAATAAACCATTGAATCTTTCGCTCGGAGAAATGATCGAAGATTTTCCGCAGGGCCCCTTTATTCCCTATCTGGGAGGTCCCGTACACACTCACACGTTAAATTACATTCACCGACTGGGCGCCAGTTTGATTCCGGATGCCTATCCGGTAGCCAACGGTATCTATTGGGGCGGAGATTACGATCTGATCCGTCAATTGATCGAAACCGGAGAACTCTTTCCGGACCAGATTAAATTCTTCCTCGGTTCTGCCGGATGGGAGGCCGACCAGTTGCACGAGGAGCTCCGAAGCGGCGCTTGGGGAGTGATCGAAGGAGAAGATACCGAAATATTGGGCCATACGCATAACCTTTGGTATGAAGCGGTGGAACACAGTCCCATTTATTG
>JAJQAW010000012.1 GCA_021203585.1 Rikenellaceae bacterium | reverse complement strand
CAAGAAATAACACTTACCGTTATACACAACAGACCAAGGCCTACAAAAAGCCATAAGATTTTCCTCATAATTAAACATTCCTTAATTTACTCCTACGCCCTAAAACAAAACTAATTTAAAAAAACCTTTTTTGCAAATAAAAATATGACCCATTACAATAGATCATATTATCAGACACCATTTAAACCAGATCCTGGTTTTCCTTTCGAAAAATTCAAACATTGCTTTACCTTTGAACCATGAAGACAGGGAAAATATATTTGATACCGACCCCGATCGGCGAGCGTAGCGTGTACGAAGTGATGCCGCAGGACAACCAGCGAATCATCCGGTCGCTGGATTTTTTCGTTGTGGAAAATCTGCGGTCGGCCCGGCGATTTCTCAGCAAAGCGGGGATCGGTAAGCCGATCGATAGCCTGCGGCTGGAAGAACTCAACGAACATACCCCGCCGCAAGAAATCGAAAAATTGCTTGAACCGATACTGTGCGGTGAACATGCGGGTATTGTATCCGAAGCCGGCGTTCCGGCCGTAGCCGATCCCGGTGCGGATTTGGTGGCCCTGGCACACCGGAAGAATATCGAGATCGTTCCACTTGTGGGTCCATCCTCTATCCTGTTGTCTGTCATGGGATCCGGCTTGAACGGCCAGTCGTTTGCCTTTAACGGCTATTTGTCTGTCAAACAAC
This sequence comes from Rikenellaceae bacterium, assembly GCA_021203585.1. GTDB lineage: Bacteria > Bacteroidota > Bacteroidia > Bacteroidales > Rikenellaceae > JAJQAW01. Next base: position 1,931 of record JAJQAW010000012.1, on the reverse strand, counting down.
CCGAACGAAACAAAGCGATCCGTTGTTTTGAAATCCGTGCCCTGAAAGAAAACCAATCCCAGTTTTTCATCGAAGCCCCCTACCGGAATATGAAACTATTGGAGGACTTTTTAAACACCCTCAACGGACAAACCCGACTGAGCATCGCCGCGGATGTACTGCAACCGGATCAATTGATCCGCACCCAAACAGTGGCGGAGTGGAAAAAAGAGAAGCCGGACATCCATAAACGTCCGGCCATATTCGGTATTGGAAGATAGGCTACGGTCTTATATTCCGTCTATTTCTTTTCGATGAACGGTTTGAATCCTTCTCCGTAAATTTCATGAGCATTGACTACAACCATAAAGGCTTGGGGATCGATCTCTTTGATGGCGTCCTGAAAAATCGGAAGCTCGTTCCGGTCCAGTACGATAAACATCATTTCCTTATTCTCCCTCGAATACATACCCGTAGAGTGGATGTACGTACCGCTACGGTCGAGTTTTTCGATGACCAGCGTGCAGATCAAATCGTGCTTTTTGGAGAGCACGAACAAGGCTTTATTGGTACCCCCACCGTCCAATACGAGGTCCACCACTTTGGTGGCCACATAAATGGTAATCAAAGAATAGAAGGGAATTCTTCAGTCTTTCAACACGATCAGACCCAATAAAACCACACAGGAATCCACCACCAAAATACACCGGCCGATGGGCCATCGCGCGAATTTATGAAGAATCATGGCGATAATATCCGTTCTTCCGGAGGTGGCGTGGGTTTTAAGAATCAAAGCCATGCCGAATCCCAGGAAAACTCCTCCGAAAATACAAGACAGCAGTACGTCGTGACTCAGGTTAATGCTTCCTCCCAGCATAGAGGCGGGATCTTCGCCGATGTAATAAGTCATCAAGTTCATTACCACCGGAGTGAAAGCTGCGGCTACGATGGTTTTAGCGCCGAACTTGGCGCCGAAAATCAGAAAGGCGATCAACAGCAGTGGAATATCCAACATCAGTCCGAAAGTACCCACCTGAATAGCGGGAAACAGGTAATGCAACACCACGCCCGTTCCGTATACCCCACCGGGAACAATGTGGTACGGGGTAATGAATAAGACGAAAGCCGCGGCAATAAAAATACTGCCTAAGAGGATATAAATCCAGGATTTAAACCAACGCAGAGAGAAACACTCGTAAGAAAACAGTATTTTTTCCGGCATATCAATGTTAAATTTTTTGCTAAGTTAATTGCAATCGTTGAATTTTAAAAATCAATTCACTGTTCATATTCAGATAAAGCCCTAACTTTGCGTTACAATCAGCGCAAAAATAGGACCGTGATGCTTTTAAATATTTTTCTTGGACTTTTAGCGTACCTGTTGGGATCGATTCCCAGCGCCGTGTGGATCAGCCGTAAATACTACGGAATCGACATTCGGCGGCACGGTAGTAAAAATGCCGGGGCCACCAATATGCTCCGCGTGCTGGGAAAAAGAGCGGCTCTTCCGGTGTTTGCCATCGACATGGCCAAGGGATTCGTCGCCGTCCAACTGGCTTACTACTCGGGGTATATGCAGGGCAGCGAAGCCATGTTTTCCATGAAAATTATCCTGGCGGCTGCGGCGGTGCTGGGTCATATTTTTCCGGTTTTCACCGGCTTCAAAGGAGGGAAAGGAGTAGCCACGCTGGCCGGAGCCGTATTGGGAGTATATTCCCCGGCGGTCATCCTTTGCCTGGCCACCTTCATGCTGATTCTGCTTTTTACGCATTACGTTTCGCTCGGCTCCATGACTGCGGGGGTGCTTTTCCCGATCTACATCTATTTCGTCTTCGGGGAAAAGTCCCGGGTATTACTCTGGTTCGGGATAGCCGTAGCGATATTGTTGGTTTTTACCCACCGAAAAAATATTACCCGGCTGATCCACGGCACCGAATCCAAAATCTATATTT
>JAJQAW010000029.1 GCA_021203585.1 Rikenellaceae bacterium | reverse complement strand
TTCCAAGAGCTCGGAATAATTATAATTGCCTTTCTCTTCCGTGCAGCCCGCTATGGCGGCAGCGGCTACCCATACGATCTCAATGAAATATTTTATTCTCATAACTCTTTTTTTTATCTCCACGGCATGATTCTGTTTCCGTTTTCATCGTAAACTTCGTTTTCGCCGAACCAAATGTTCATGTAAGCGCCCCGTACCGACCAGATGTAGCTCTGGCTCCGGTACTCTTCTTCGGTGTCGGGAAAAAAACTTCCAACACCTCCTCGATGGTGCGTTGTTTGACGGCCGAATAGGCGCCGAAATGGGTAAAGGGGAGGCTCGTGTTGTTTCCCCAATAAACCGGACGAATAGCCATATTGCTGATATGCAGTCGGATGTGGTCGCGTCCAGGCAATTTCAAGGAAAAATCGTCGTTGGCCCGGAGGTAAATTCCCAACTTTTTCTCCCGGGTATCCAGTTCTTCGGTATACAGAAAGGTAACGGGTATGACCGTTTCGAAGGCCTCGGCAGGTAGGGTAACCGTAGCCGGGAGCGGTTCGAAGTGGACGCCCGGCCGGGCGGCATTTTCATCGGCAGACAATGCGCTGTCCAGTTCGACAGCAACCTGACGGTCGTAGGATACCGGATTGCCCAACAAGCTGACTCTCAGTTCAACCGTCTTTTTCGCGGCGGTTTGCTCGCCCCGGCTATAAAAGGTGTAAACGAGGCTGTCCGGCATGGTTTCCCATTTGTCTGCCAATTCGAAATAGACGGAAGCTTCCCCTTCGTAAGGATCTACCCCGGTTTTATTACAGGCTTGCCACCCGCTGAGGGTTACGGTCAGCAGCAGCACGGCCAGGGGCCGTAAGGTTATCGGTGTTGTTTTCATAGGAATGCTTTTTTCGGGATCAAGATTCTTTGGACTCCTGTTCTTTGGAAATCACATTTCCGAATTCCAGTTCGCTGTCCGGATATTCCAGATCGAACAGGACGGTATGATCGCGGTTCGGGCTGATCAGTAGTTGGTTCTTTCCGGTTCTTTTATAGTAATAATAGGCCTGGCCTTCACCCAGAAATTCCCGCATGTATTCCACTTCGATCTCTTCTTCCAGGTCGTCGTTTTCGTGGCTGTATTCAATCCCTTCCCATCCTCGGTGCTCGCGCAGGGTATTGAGGTAACTGAAATCGTTTTCCGCCTCGGCGGCGATCAAATACATTTCACTGACCCGCAGGATGGGAACCGCAGAGCTTCCGTTGTCAAACCGGATAAATTGGCTTCCGGAAAATAAATACACAGCCCGCCAATCTCGGGGAATAGCCGCATCTTTATCGAAAATGGCGCTACGGTATAATACCAGTCGGTTGTTGGTGGAAACTGCGGTACTCTCTTTTTCGTAGAATTTAATAGCGATTTCCGATTCAAAATCCCGTTTGTAAAGTTGGAACATAGCCTCTTTCATCAACCAATAGCCCATACTTCCGGTCTCCCCGGAATCCAGGAGCGGAAATTTTCCGGAATCGATCACCTCCCGGGCATATCGGGCCGCTTCCGTGTATTGGCCCACATGGTGGTAAGCCCTGGCAATGGCCGCTGTAGCCGCATAATAATTCATCCGGTAGTTGCGGTACAGGAAGAAGCCCAGATTTTCATAGTCGTCGCCCGTAAGGGTAATTCCCGTACCGGTAGTGGAGGTGACAAACGTGGTATGCTCCCAATCCTCTTCCAAAATAGGGTCGTACTCCTTCAATACGGCTCGTCCGGCTTCTAAATCTTCGATGGCCATCCGGATGGCATCCGACAGGGTTTGAGCCGGCTCTGCGGTTACCCCGGCTTGCCGGTAGTAGGGTACGGATGGCCGGCCGAGATTGCCGGCCGTCGAAACCGGCCCCCACATGCGAATCAGATCCAGGTGCAAAAAGCCGCGCAAGGCGAGCGCTTCTCCCTTCAGGAGTTCGAAAACGCCCGGTGAGAAAATCGACCGATCCGCTTTTTCGAGGTATTCCAGCAGCTCGTTCAGATTTAATATGCAGCTGTAGTGTTGAGACCACATGCTCGCAAATCCGGAGCGCAGGGTGGCCGATTCCAAGTCCATGTTCAACATGTAGGCGGAGGAATTTCCGCAGGATTGTACCAACCCTCCGAAACAATCCATCAGGCACGTTTCAAAAGCGCCGTACATTTCTTTCTGGTTCATGACCGTGTAGACACCCATCAGCGCGTCCCGAAACCCGGCTTCGGTCGAAAACAAATCGTCGGCCCTTACTTCCGATTTCGGAGAGACGTCCAGCCAATCCTGACAGCCGGTAAACAACAGGCATAAAAGGGATAAAAACGTATAAATGAGTCTGTTTTTCATAATTGCGGTTTTAAAAAGTAAGTTGCACACCCAAAGAGAAATTCCGGGAATAGGGATAAGTAATTCCGCGTTCGGTTTTCACCGTGGAGGCGTGGAACAAGTCTTCGATGCTGAAATTTAAGCGGAGATTGCCGATCGGCGACCTTTCGATCCACGCTCCACGCACATCGTACGAGGCTGTAATGGCCTGCAGTTCGAGAAAACTTCTTTTTTCCACGAAGCGGGAAGTCGGCCGGGTAGCCCGATCGGTATTGGCCGGTCCTTGACCGGCTACGGTGGTGACTCCGGTAA
>JAJQAW010000182.1:2123-2630 GCA_021203585.1 Rikenellaceae bacterium | reverse complement strand
CGGTTTGGAAATCGGAGGGGGGACAGGTCTACACCGAATTGAATTTTACGCTGCCGGTAATGAGCATTGAGGAGCAAACCCTTCCTCAAGTCTACCGGCATTACAAAGAGATTGCCGAAGGTGCGCTGGAAAGAGCGCGGGATATGGAGACCCAGGGGGTGGTCTTGGAATTTGAAACGCTGTTGGAGATGACCAAGACGCCGGCCGTCGGCCGGGAAATCGTCAAGATCATGAACGACATCTGTGAGGATTACTACCAAAAATATGGCATTCGGTCCGAAATACGGCTCACTCCGAACGACCTGCGGGAATTCGAACGTCCCGCCCGGCAGCGTACCACCGCTTACCTGGAACCGATGTTGGAGCTTTTTGAGCAGGGTTTGCTGGCCGGTGGAGATTCGCTGTCGATCGAAAGTACGGGAGGAAAAGAAGTTTCGGACGATGCGCTGATGATGTGCCACCTGAAAACCATCGTCTTTTCTCTGGCTGGACTCGGTGTACGGGATA
>JAJQAW010000182.1:0-2113 GCA_021203585.1 Rikenellaceae bacterium | reverse complement strand
TTTTCGCCGCCGTCGTGCGGATTGTTTCGGTGGTAGGTTCGATCGTAGCGGTGGTACAGGGGGCCGTCGGACCGGTTAAGGATTGTGGATACGAGGGACCCTTTATCAAAGCGATCACCGGAATCCCGATCTCCATGGAGGGAAAGACAGCGGCCTGCGCTCACCTCAGTCCGATCGGCAATATCGCGGCAGCGTGCGCTGACTTGTGGAGCAACGAGTCCGTGCAGAATATCAAATTGCTTTCCGGTATGGCGCCTACAGCCTATTTCGAACAATTGGAGTACGATGTGCGGCTGATGAACCAAGCGCTCAAAGCGGGAACCGTTCCCCGTCAGATCCTGCAGCAACTGTTCGTGGATTCCGATCTGTACACCGATCCGCAAGCCCTGGTCCTGTCTCCGGAGAATGTGATTCGGATTTCCCGGGCCCTGGTCAAAGGAGAGACGTATGTAGCCAATGCCCGCGATGGAGCGTTGGAAGCGCTGAATATCATCGAAGAGGCGATTGCGGAGGGAAAATTGAAGCTTTCGGAGATGGAAACCGTCTACCTGCCCATGATGCGGGAGGAACTGGAAAGTATTCCGGACAGCGAGAGCGAATTTGTGGAGATGATGCTGCCGCTGGTCGATCAAAGTAAATTTATTTTGTCCGAATACGGTCTCTGATTTACCCGGGCAAACGTTCATGCGGTGAATGGCACCATTCACCGCATGACATTTTTCAGGCTCTGGAGCGTAAAACGATTCAGATGGAAAAAAGGACGGCAATCCCGGTTCATCTCATTACAGGTTTTTTAGGGGCAGGAAAAACCACGGCCATTCTCCGTTGGCTCGAAGAAAAACCGGCCGACGAAGAATGGGCGGTCGTGGTCAATGAATTCGGTAAAATCTCCATAGACGGAGAAACCCTGCGCCGTCGATCGGCAGCCGGAACGGTGTACGAAATTTCCGGAGGATGTATCTGCTGCTCGGCCGCGGGCTATCTGGAAAACAATTTGGCCGAAATTCGGGATGGCCGGACCATTGACCGTATTGTGGTCGAACCCAGTGGGTTGGGAGGATTGGATACGGTTACCCGAATCATTGCCGGGTGCGATGGACTGCAGCTTCAACCGATCCTCTGCATGGTCGACGTGTTGTCCTTGGACGATATGCGCTTATCCCGGAACTGGATTTACCACAGCCAGATCCAGCGGTCGGATTTTATCCTGCTCACCAAAGCGGACCGTTTGCCGGAAAGTCGGCAGCCAATCGCCCGCGAACAGTTTGAGGAGCGTTTTCCCGGCAAACGGGTCGTTCCTTTCCGGAAGGATCTGACTGCCTATTCGGATTTAACCGCCGGTGAAGAATCTTCCTGTCGGTGGAATCCGGTACTCTTGAACGATGGGAGGTATCGGCAAAGGATCTATCCCGCGCAAGCGGCTCGTCCGGTCTCCCTGCAAGTTTTACTTCAGCTTCTCGGCGCCACACCCGGCATTCTCCGGACCAAAGGCGTGGTTTTTACGGACAAAGGATTCCAGCGGATCGATTACACCTTATCCTCCTGTTCCGTCTCGGCTGCGGGAGAGGAAACCACCGAGAACCTGGTGGTAATCGCCGAGAACCTTCCGGATGTTTTTGCTGCGCTGGACACCCTATTGGGACCGCCTGCACCGTAGGCTCTCCTCCCCACGGAGTGACGTCCTCTTTATCGGACAGAGACCGGGCTTGCTGTAGCGATGGGGAAAATAACACATTTGTGCGATGGCGCATCCGCTCTTCTTCCCGTAATTTTGCCTCATCGAACCATAAGTCCTGCGGTAGATTGATTTTTTTTATTTTCCCCTTCAAGGGGGCGGCTTGGGAAAAGTCTTTCTGCCGGAGTCGATTGACGGACATGATCCACGGTATAATGCCCACCCGTTATAACCGTTCCGGTCCATGTCCGTTCCTCGATGGATCCAATTAATATCGCTGATTCAGCAATCTTGCGGAATGAGCAGTTCCATAAAATAGCAGCTTACGGCTGCCTGATGGTTTGGAATTCTGAAAAGAATGGTTAGTTAGGTTAGTGGTGGTGATCCGGAACTCACAGAGTGAATTCCGGATTTTTTTGGCTCCCGGTGATTGGCCGG
>JAJQAW010000271.1 GCA_021203585.1 Rikenellaceae bacterium | reverse complement strand
AAAGAAAACCGCGTCGAAGCACAGGTACAAGACTATATTCGGTGGGCCAACGAAAAAATTCCGGAGAAAAATCGTTACCTTTGGAGACTCCAAAAACCCAGATTACCTTGGCAAAGACCGCAGTAAAAGACAAGGGGAGCGAAACACCCTTGATGAAACAATACAACGAGATGAAAGCCGTTCATCCGGATGCGCTCATGCTTTTCCGGATGGGTGATTTTTATGAAACCTTCGGACAGGATGCCGTCAAAACGGCCCGAATCTTGGGAATCACGCTGACCAAGCGCGGCAACGGTTCCTCGTCCGAAACCGAACTGGCCGGATTTCCACACCACTCGCTGGATACATACCTGCCCAAACTGGTCCGGGCCGGAGAACGAGTGGCCATTTGCGAGCAGCTGGAAGACCCTAAACTGACCAAAAAATTGGTCAAAAGAGGCATTATCGAGCTGTGTACGCCGGGTATTTCGTTTCACGACAACGTCCTCAATCACAAGGAAAATACTTTTCTGGCCTCGGTCTATTTCGGAAAAAAGAAAACGGGAGTAGCATTCCTGGATGCCTCGACGGGAGAATTTTACGCGGCTGAAGAGAACCATGCTTATGTAGAGAAGCTGCTCTCCAATCTGGCCCCCAAAGAGATCATTTATCCCAAAGGGTCGGAAGCGATTTTCAAAGAAGCCTTCGGGAATCAATACTATACCTATCGGCTGGACGAATGGATGTTTTCGCCGGTCAATACCCGTGAAAAACTGCTGAACCAACTCGGGGTAAAGTCCCTGCGGGGTTTCGGAGTGGATGCGATGAAACAGGCCCTCGTCGCGGCCGGAGCCATTTTGTACTACATGGATTTCACCGAACACCGCAATACGGCGCAGATTACCTCCATTTCCCGGATCGACGAGGATAAATACGTGTGGATCGATAAATTTTCGATCCGCAACCTGGAGTTGTTCTGCTCCAATTCCGCTCAGGATTTGAGTTTTATACAGACCATCGACCATACCCTTTCTCCGATGGGCGCACGGATGTTGCACCGTTGGATTTCGCTGCCGCTCAAGGACATCGACCAGATCAACAGTCGGCTCGAGGTGGTAGAGTACCTGATCAAAAACCCGGATGCGGCGGATCAGGTTCGCGGACAAATCGATCGGATCGGTGATCTGGAACGGATCATTTCTAAAATTGCCGTCGGACGGGTTACCCCGCGCGAGATCGTTCAGTTAAAAGATTCGCTCTATTCCATCCAACGGATCAAGGAGCTGGCCGCCGCTTCGGACAACGCTAAGTTACAGCAGTGGGGCGAGCGGTTGGACGCATGTACAGGGATGCGCAGTAAAATCGAGACACATGTTTATCCGGACCCTTCGAATCAGATTCAGAAGGGCGGGGTGATTGCCGAAGGGGTCAATCTGGAACTGGACGAACTGCGGCGAATCGCTACTCATGGTAAAGATTTATTGAACGAGATACAGGAACGGGAAAGCGAGCGGACCGGAATTCCATCGCTCAAGATCAGTTTCAACAATGTGTTCGGGTATTACATCGAGGTGAGAAATACCCACAAAGACAAAGTGCCGCCGGAGTGGATCCGAAAACAGACTTTGGTCAATGCGGAGCGCTACATTACGGAAGAGTTGAAGCGGTATGAGGAGAAAATACTGGGCGCGGAGGAAAAAATACTGATCCTGGAGGCCCGGATACATAACGAACTGTTGGCCAAACTGGCCCGTTATATCTGTCCGATACAGGCAAATGCTTCGATTGTGGCACGGTTGGACTGCCTGCAATCTTTTGCGCAAATCGCTGCGGACCGAAATTATTGCCGGCCGCAGATCTCCCGGCGAAACGTAATCGATATCAAAGAGGGGCGGCATCCGGTCATCGAGACGGTACTTCCGATCGGCGAGAGTTATGTGCCCAACAGTGTGTATCTGGACGATGAAATGCAGCAGATCATGATGATTACAGGATCCAATATGTCGGGTAAATCGGCTCTGTTGCGACAAACGGCGTTGATTGTGCTGATGGCTCAGATCGGATGCTATGTACCAGCACTGAGTGCGGAAATCGGGATTGTGGATAAGATTTTCACCCGGGTCGGGGCATCGGACAATATATCCCAGGGAGAATCGACCTTTATGGTGGAAATGTTGGAATCGGCCAGCATTCTAAACAACATCTCCTCGCGCAGTCTGATTTTATTGGACGAGATTGGGCGCGGCACCTCGACCTACGATGGAATTTCGATTGCCTGGGCCATGGTGGAGTACCTGCACGAACATCCGTTGGCCAAGGCCAAAACGTTGTTCGCCACGCATTACCACGAATTGAATGAGATGGAAAATCAGTTTCACCGGGTGAAGAACTACCATGTTTCGGTCAAGGAAGTAGATAAGAGTGTGGTATTTTTGCGGAAATTGATGCGTGGCGGCACGGAGCACTCCTTCGGTATTCACGTGGCCAAGATGGCCGGTATGCCTAAGGCGGTCATTACGCGGGCGGGTAAGATATTGAAGGACCTGGAGGAGAGTCACAGTCAAGGCGCCATCGGGGCAAAGGATGCCCTGCCGCGCTCGCCGAGGGCCGGAGACCTGCAGATGCGCATTTTCCAGTTGGAAGATCCGGTG
>JAJQAW010000264.1 GCA_021203585.1 Rikenellaceae bacterium | reverse complement strand
GGAGCCATACTGACCAAAGAAAGCGGTTTATCGGGGGGCTTCCCGCAGAAACTGGAAGCGGCCAAAGCGTTAAATATCCCGGTGCTGGTGATTGCCCATCCCTCCACAAGCGATGCTTTCATTCCCGTCACCGGCGTCCACACCCTGCGCCGGGAGATTGAAAAAAGATTGCCGGATTTCTTTGACCTCAAAACAGGGTATACGACAGGTACTTGCGCGACAGCCGCCGCCAAAGCCGCGTTATACGCCCTTTTGACCGGCAACGAACCCGCCCAAATCCCGATCACGCTGCCAGACGGAGAGACGCTGACCCTTCCGATCCTCGATACGGATATACAACCTATTTCGGCCACGTGTACGGTCCGCAAGGACGGCGGGGACGATCCGGACGTAACCCACGGCATCGAAATCAGATCGACCGTAGAACTGTCGCCCATCCCCGGAATCCGTTTCCTGCAGGGCGAAGGCGTAGGAAAAGTCACCTTGCCGGGAATAGGTATTCCCGTAGGTGAACCGGCGATCAACCGAACGCCCCGTGCGATGATGGAGTCCGAAATCCGGAAACTACTGGACACCCACGATCTGTCCGGCTGCGGTGTACACGTCACCGTCTCCGTTCCCAAAGGCCGGGAAATCGCGGCCCGCACCTTCAATCCCCGGCTCGGCATCCAAGGGGGCATATCGATCATCGGCACCAGCGGAATCGTCAAACCCTTCTCTTCGGAGGCGTTTCTGGGTGCGATCCAAAAACAAATGGAAATCGCGTTGGCTCTGCACTGCGAACGGATCGTGATCAATTCCGGAGCAAAAAGCGAGGGTATGATAAAAAAAATATTCCCGGAAATACCGGAACAGGCATTTGTCCATTTCGGCAATTTCGTAGGCGAAACGATCCGGATAGCTGCGCAAACGGGAATCAAAAAACTAACCTTGGGAATTATGGTCGGCAAAGCCGTCAAACTGGCCGAAGGCCATCTGGATACGCACAGCAAACATACCGCAATGAATCGGGAGTTCCTCAAACAGTTAGCCCGTGAAGCCGGATACGGAGAAGATACCGGTAGAAAGATCGACGGAATTACCCTGGCCCGTCAACTTTGGGAACTATTCCCGGAAACAGGGTCTGGTTTTTGGCAGAAATTACTGGGAAAATGTTACGAAGTATGCTTCCCGCTGTTTTCTTCGGGAAATATAGATATTCTGCTAATCGGAGAAAAAGGAGAGATAATTCCGTATTATAATTGGAATTCCCACACCTGACCGTATTCGCTCATCCTGTCGAATACATCTTCAAACGTATTCTGTCCGAAATAAATCCGGGCACAATTGATCACTCCGCCGTGGGTAAAAACCAGTGCGGTATCGATACTCTTTGTTTTCAATTCATCCAGAAACCCGGAAACCCGCTCATACATCTGTACAAAGGACTCCCCGCCGGGCGGAGGGTTGCCGATCCAGTCGGTTTCCCAGACGCTCATATCCAGTTCTTCCCACGGATGATTCTCCCACTCCCCGAAGTGCAGTTCTTTCAGCCGGTCGTCCCGCACCGCATCCGGATACCCGCAAAACCCGGCCAGCGAAACGCACCGTCCGAGCGGACTGGTATACACCCGGTCCGGAACCCACCCCGCCAGCTTCTCTCGCACTGCAGCGGCTTCCTCCGGAAAGGTTTCGTATACCGGCACATCCGTCTGTCCGTAACAGATCCCCGGAGCCACCGCTACACGGGTATGGCGTACCATCACCAGTTTCATATTCCCGTAGTCACCAGGATCAGTATCCCGATATAAAACGACAGTTCACAAAGGGTAAACACCGCTCCGCAGCAGTCGCCGGTAAATCCGCCGATCTTGGTTTTCATAAAAAGCAGCAGCAGAAAATAGACGATAACCGGCAAAACCAGCGCGCAGCACCACGCAAACCCCGGTAAGAGCAACAACGGAAGTGTTCCGCATATAAAAGAAATCAGGAAGGTTCCGACCGTCATGGAAGGATAGACGAACCCGGCTTTGTTGGTCTCCGCCGTCCGGGCATAAGGTAGGATCGAAGAAACGGTAGACCCCAGAAACTTACAGAACGGATCGGTACCGATTATCACGGCCACAGCTACCACTAACGGCAAATGGCTCAGTACGGTATACAATAGCAAAAAATAGAGGATCAGCCCGATCACCCCGTAGGCCCCCACATGGGAATCTTTCATGATGGTCAGGATTTTTTCCCGATCCCGGCCGCCGCCGAAGCCGTCGAAAAAATCCGACAGTCCGTCTTCGTGAAATGCTCCGGTCAATAGCAACCGGGCGCAGATCGCCAATAACACCGCCACCGAATACGGCAAAATCTGCGTATCCAACCACAGCACACCTGCCATCACTCCCGCCGTCAGCCATCCTGTGAGGGGCCAGAAAAACAGCACCTTGTCGAAAGCCTCCGGTCCGGGTCTTAGCCACGTGATCCGCCACAGGGGTAGCCGGGTGAAATAAATGAATGCGGCCAGGATTTGTTTCATTCTTTCGATGATCTTTTTTTGAAATATTCCCTTTTTCTGAAACTCACGATCAGTTCCTGATCGCTCGGATTTGTTGCCTTTGCTTCAGGGTGTCGCCCGTTCCGGGCGAGTTAGCCATTCTGGGC
>JAJQAW010000285.1:1488-2640 GCA_021203585.1 Rikenellaceae bacterium | reverse complement strand
ATTCCGTATGGGTTTGGGTTAATTTTTTGTAAATTTGTAAGGATTTAACAAATATGGTAGTAAATTCGTAATATAAAACACAAGCCTCGCGTTTGTTAAAAATAAAACAACCTATTCGAGTATGGCTAAAATAAAAGGCACCATCGTTGTGGACGTGGAACGCTGCAAAGGTTGCGGAATCTGTGTAGTAAACTGTCCGACCGAGGTATTGGCGCTTCATCGGGATGTCAATGCCAAAGGATACAATTACGCCTGCATGGCACACCCCGACCGATGCATCGGTTGCGCCAATTGCGCGATGGTCTGTTCGGACAGTTGCATCACCGTCTACCGGCAGAAATTCTCCGAATAACCGCTTCTGAAAAAGGGAACCAGTACCGGATGTAAACAAGAAAACACGATATGGAAGACAACGTAAGATTAATGAAAGGGAACGAGGTGCTTGCCGAGGCGGCCATCCGATGCGGATGTGACGCCTATTTCGGTTATCCCATTACTCCGCAGAGCGAAGTGCTGGAAACCCTTACGGAGCGCGAACCGTGGAACGAAACCGGCATGGTCGTTTTGCAGGCCGAAAGCGAAATCGCCTCGATCAATATGGTTTACGGGGCGGCTGCCTGCGGAAAGAAGGTCATGACCTCCTCCTCCAGTCCCGGAATCAGTCTGATGAGCGAAGGGATCAGTTACCTGGCCGGCACGGAACTTCCCTGCGTGATCGTCAATGTGGTGCGCGGAGGTCCCGGACTGGGAACGATTCAAGGTTCACAATGCGATTATTTCCAGGCCACCAAAGCCAGCGGACACGGAGATTTTCACCAGATCGTTCTGGCTCCCTATTCGGTACAAGAAACCAATGATTTCGTAGAACTGGCCTTTGAACTGGCTTTTAAATACCGCAATCCGACTCTGATCCTCACCGACGGCGTCATCGGGCAAATGATGGAAAAGGTTACGCTCAGCCCTTTCAAACCCCGGTGGACCAATGAATACATCGCCCAGAAGTATGGGGATTGGGCCGTGACCGGCAAAAAACAACGCTGCCGAAACATCGCTACATCGGTGGAACTCTCCCCGATTCCCCAGTAAAAAATAAACCAGTACCTGCAAGAAAAATACCGCACCATCGAGCAAACGGAAGTACGATACGAAGAA
>JAJQAW010000285.1:0-1478 GCA_021203585.1 Rikenellaceae bacterium | reverse complement strand
GTGGAAATGGCACGCCAAGAGGGGCACAAAGTGGGGGTGCTTCGTCCCATTACCCTGTACCCATTCCCGGAAAAACCGCTCTTCGAATTATCCGGCCGTGTCCAAGGCATGCTGGCCGTGGAAATGAGCGCCGGTCAATTGGTGTACGATGTCAAACTGGCCACGCACAACCGGATTCCCATTCACCATTACGGACGCATGGGCGGCGTAGTCCACTCCCCGAGCGATGTATATATGGCCCTGAAAGAAAAATTCGGACTTTAAAAGCACTCATTATGTCAAACAAACTCGTAGAACAGAAGCCCGAAAACCTGATCTATCGGAAACCGACCATACTCACGGAAAATGTGATGCACTACTGCCCGGGATGCAGCCACGGAACCATCCATAAGCTGATTGCCGAAGTGATCGACGAGCTGGGTATCCAGGAGAGCTCCATCGGAGTATCCCCGGTGGGCTGTTCGGTATTCGCTTACCATTATATCGATATCGACTGGGTCCAGTCGGCCCACGGACGGGCGGCGGCGGTGGCTACGGGCATCAAACGGGTTCATCCGGAAAAAATGGTCTTCACCTATCAGGGTGACGGCGACCTGGCGGCCATCGGCACGGGTGAAACAATCCATGCCTGCAACCGCGGAGAAAATATCGCCGTCATTTTTGTAAACAACGCCATCTACGGCATGACGGGCGGTCAAATGGCGCCCACCACCCTGATCGGGATGAAAACCGCTACCTCTCCGAACGGACGTCAGGTGGATTTGCACGGTTACCCGTTCAAAATTTCGAACATGCTGGCGCACCTGGACGGCGTGTCCTACATTACTCGGCAGGCGGTCAATACGGCCCCCCACGCCCGAAAAGCGAAAAAAGCCATTCGAAAAGGATTCGAAAAAGCGCTGGCCGGCAAAGGGTTATCCTTCATCGAAATCGTGGCCTCCTGTAATTCCGGGTGGAAAATGTCGCCGGTAGCGGCCAACCAATGGATGGAAGAACATTTGTTTCCGGAATATCCGTTAGGTGATATCAAAGATATTAAACCCCCTGAAAATCGAAACCAACCTATGAAACAGGAAATCATTATAGCCGGATTCGGCGGACAGGGTGTGCTCTCGCTGGGAAAAATTCTCGCCTATTCCGGGATTATGCAGGGACTGGAAGTGACCTGGATGCCCTCTTACGGACCCGAAATGCGCGGAGGTACGGCCAATGTTACCGTCATTCTGAGCGATCTGCCGATCAGCTCGCCCATTGTTCATGAGTACGATACGGTCGTGGTGCTCAATCAACAATCGCTCGATAAATTCGAAGAAACGGTAAAACCGGGAGGAATTCTGATTTATGATCCGAACGGCATCACACAACCTCCCACCCGGACCGATATCGCCCTATTTAAAGTGGACGCGACCCAGGAGGCGGCCCGTATGGGAAATCCGCGAACGTTCAATATGATCGTATTGGGTGCCATGATCCAGGTC
>JAJQAW010000166.1 GCA_021203585.1 Rikenellaceae bacterium | reverse complement strand
GTAGTAAACTCCCCGGGTCCAAATATTACTAGGCCGCAGGCGACCGACGTTGGAGGGGGCGGAATAATCGGCATATTTGGTCATGAAATAGTCATTGACTTTTACCATGGCCTTCATGGTCGAATTTCGATCCGGTAATTCCTGCCCTGCAACAGATACGGTAATAAATAAAGCGGCCAGGAATGCCCATCTGAATTGGTTCATCATCGATTTTTAGTTCGTCTTAATAATTTCGTAAATAAAATTAGGGCGGGGGCCATTCCAGGAGAATGGAAAATCGTTCAGTCGCCTGTAAATTTGTACGGAATTCGATTTTTTCAGAAGAGCTCAGGGATGTATACGATTTTCCATCCGGAGTTCTCTCCGGAATTTTAATTTTGTGTGACCGGATTTTTTATCCGATCAGGAATCAACTAACTTAAACTTATCGATGAAACAAGTATTTTTAATGGCCGCACTGCTGTTCATGGTCACAGCACTCCCTGGGCGGGCCTCAGAAAACCAAAAAAGAGGGCAGAAACGGCAATCCGAAGCCGGAGAGGAGCAGAGAAAATTAATCGGATCGACTCCGGTGAACGATTCGCAGACACCGTTGCATTTGTTAGCGCCGGATTACGAGCTGCCTTATGCAGAAATTTCCGTGAGCGGAATTCGTTCGGATATCGATCGGGTACTCGAATACCTGGTTCGAGTCACTCCGACTGAAGTAGCTGACAAAGAAACGGGAGAAACGAATGACGATAACAGCCGGATCGACGCGAAGTCGCGGTTGCGGCGCGGGGATTTCCGGCTAACCAGTTATGAATGGGGAGTGGTTTATTCCGGCATGCTACGAATGGCGGCGGCCGCTTCCGACGACCGGTATTCCGATTATGCTTATTCGCGCATGAAGTTTCTGGGGCAAATGGCGAAATACTTTCACCAGCCGTTGCTGGATGCCGGCTTGATCGATCCCCAAATGCGGCAAATTTTGGAACCGGAATCACTGGACGATGCAGGATCGGTATGCGCGGCCCTTATTCAGGCCTACCGGGCCACGCATTCGGAAGAGCTACGGCCGCTGATCGATAATTTCATCAACTTCATTCTCTACTAACAATACCGGCTGCCCGATCGAACCTTTGCCCGCAATCGTCCCCACAAAAATAGTGTCTGGCTGGACGATATGTATATGAGCATTCCCGCCATTGCCCAAATGGGCGCTCTTACCGGAGACACCCTCTATTTCAATGAAGCCGCGCGTCAGGTTCAATTATTCGCTGAAAAACTGTTCGTGGAACAGCAAGGACTGTTTCGGCACGGCTGGGTAAGGTCCATGAAAGACCATCCCGCGTTTTATTGGGGACGGGCCAATGGGTGGGCCATGCTGGCTATGACAGAATTGCTGGATGTATTGCCGGAAGAGCATCCCGAAAGAAAAAACATCTTGAGGTTACTGACCAGGCAAATTCGGAGTATTGCCGCCCTGCAATCCGGAAAGGGAGCGTGGCACCAGCTACTGGACCGAAACGATTCCTACCTGGAAACTTCTTGTACGGCGATTTTCACCTACTGTATCGCCCGTGCCATCGTCCGGGGGTGGATCGACGGGCAGGCCTACGGTCCTGTGGCTCACTTGGGCTGGCAATATGTTGCCGCGCAAATCAGCCCTGAAGGGCAGATAACCGGAACCTGTGTGGGCACCGGCCTGGGTTTTGATCCCGCTTTTTATTATTACCGCCCGGTAAACCAGTATGCCGCTCATGGTTACGGACCGGTGTTGCTTGCGGCGGCAGGGATGATTGAATTGCTCGAAAACCGGTATCCCCAAATGAACGATAATGCGGTCCAATACTACAGCTCGCCGCATCCGATTCAGGCGCCGGGCGCTATATTTAGTTGGGAAACCGATCACCGGTATTACGCTCCGAAAGCGGGAAGCACACGAAAAAACAACCGACCGGTGATTTTTCTGATCGGAGATTCGACTGTTAAAAATGGCCGTGGAGACGGCGGGAAGGGTAATGAGTGGTCCTGGGGATCCTTTTTCCAGAACTACATAGATACCACCCGGATTACCGTTGAAAATCATGCCTTAGGGGGACGTAGCAGTCGTACCTTTATTACAGAAGGACACTGGAAGGCCGTCTTACCGGGAATCCGATCGGGGGATTATGTGCTGATACAAATGGGACACAATGACGGCGGTCCGCTGGATACCGGCCGGGCTAGAGCTTCGCTAAAAGGGGTCGGCGAAGAGTCACAAACCGTTACTCTGGAAGCCACCGGAGGAAAAGAAACCGTATACACCTACGGACATTCCCTGCGGCGGTATGTACGGCAAACCAAGGCCCAGGGAGCCATACCCATACTCCTTTCTCCTACACCTTCCAACCGATATACCGAGGGGCGGGTAAACCGGTATGACCAAACGTATGCCAAATGGGCCCGGGAAGTTGCCGAACAGGAAGGAGTGGATTTTATCGACCTGAACGAAATTTCCGCTCGAAAAGTCGAAGCGATGGGGATAGATATCGCCCGCGAGAAACTGTATTACGACACGGTTCATACTACCTACGACGGTGCGATATTGAATGCCGAATCCGTGGTCGAAGGCATTCGGGAGCTACCGGATACTCCCCTGAAGCATTACCTCAAATAAGAAAAGGATTA
>JAJQAW010000073.1 GCA_021203585.1 Rikenellaceae bacterium | reverse complement strand
GAATGCAGAGTCGTGGAGAATCTTTGTCCGTCAAACGTGTATTCGATATCGAACTGCGGTTCCCGGTATCGGATATAAAGTAATTGATTTGTCCGAAGCCCATTGTTTAGCACCGCTATTTTGAACGATTCTTTTTCACCGCTGACATACCGGATCAAATTCGCCGTAATTTCTTCGGCCGGCCGGGAGTTTACCGATAAAATGTGTGCTCCGGCAGGAATTTTATGATCCTGTTCGGACAAATCCATTTCCACTCTCCAGCTGTAATCATTTTTATCGATCCTGATTTTAAGGGGAAGGTACAGGTGCTTGGTTATTCCGAACTGGTCCGGCTTGTACGACAATCCGGTATGGCCGTCGTTCAGGTTAGCCACCAGTGGCAAGAGTTGATTATAAACTTCGGCCAGGTCGAGCCTTTCGGGTAAATTCTGTTTTATCCGGCGGATGTCACGTTCGAAACGTCTTTTCGGATATTCATAAAACATGTCGGGATGTATTTCGTCGATCGAAAGATACAGATCGTCGATGTCCGCAATGACTTGTTCACGGCTAAAAAAGGGCTGCGCGAGGCTCTGCACTGTAAAAGCGATCAGAAGGAGAGCGGTTAATCCTGGTTTTGTCAGCATGGCAATAAATTTTGGTTTATCTGTTTAAGTCTAAGACGAAAGGAAAAGTTTCTTATATCATCAAACGGGAAAGCGATCAAAAAGTTACAGGGAATGTCCCATCTTTCGGATATCGATACTGACCGATTATGGTAAAGTCGAATAGGCAGTCCGCCGGCACTGGTCCGCTTCCAATATGGTGGACGATCAGCGGACGTTTACCGTCGCGGGAGCGATGACCCGATACGATCCCGATATGGGTCATTCCCCGGCCCAGGTCCCAGCAGACCAGGTCTCCGGGTAGGTAGTCATCCGGGTGTTGCGATGTGGGCTTTACTGTTCCATGGCGGGTGAAAAAAGTCATCAGGTTCGGTACGCGCCGGTGGTCGATATTCCGGTCGGTATTACGCATTACCCAGTTGTCCGGGTAGAGAAAAAATAGGTTTTCATATCTTCGTGAACCTCTTTTTGCAGGTCGATGCCCAGTTTGCGGTAGGCACGGATGACCACATCCGTTCATACCCCCCCCGGTCGGCAGGTACATCGCCGTTGGGATAACCCATGCTGAAATAGGACGGGTCATAAGCGACACGGTATCGGGTCAGGGTAAAGGCCGAATCGGCCGGTTGCCGGTAAAAGGTTTCCTGGGTCAGGGCGATGGTTGAGCCGGTGAAGGTTCCGGCATGCAGGAGGGACCGAATAAGTTTTTTCACAGACTGTTTCATTAAAGGAGTTCAGTCAGGTCCTGTCTTCCTGTAAAATCTGCTCTATGGTTTCGCTCACGGTCTCGTAGTCATAACCCCTCGAAACACCGAAACGCAAGAGTTTTTCTTTGCGTTTGTACGTATCCTCGTCTTTGATGGCGTGGTTTTTACGGCGCAGGTCGGTTTTCAGCCGGTCGGTCATGGACACTTCCGTGGCCTGTTCCATGGCCTGTCGGATAATGTCGGCAGGAATGCGTTTCTGATAGAGGGCCTGGCTGATCTTCCGGGAGCCCCAACGACTGAAGTTCAGTTTATCCCGTACAAAAGCCGCGGCGTAGCGCGATTCGTCGATAAACCGTTCTTTGAGCAGTTCGCGGAGGATACTTTCCTGATCTTCCGGTTCGACAGACCAGCGGGTCAACAGTCTTCGAGCGTCTGCGATGCAGATTTCTGCCCGCGCGCAACGATCCATTAACACTTTCAACGCTTCTTCACGACTTTTTGGTCTGGCCGGTGTATAGCTCATGGCGGATAGGTGATTTATCGTTTCGTTCCTTTTGCCATCCGGTCCTTGCCGAAGATATCGGAACGGATTTCAATTTCTGTATACCCCAGTGCGGACAACAGTTCCTGGATTTGTGGTCCGAACGCTTCGTTGATTTCAAAATAAAGCGTGCCGTTGTCGTTCAACCGGCTCTTTGCCAATTCGGCAATCCGGCGGTAAAACAGCAGCGGATCATCGTCCGGTACAAACAATGCGATGTCCGGCTCATGGTCAAGGACGTTTCGGCGCATGAGCGACTTTTCCGTTTTCCTGACATAAGGAGGGTTGCTTACGATCACGTCGAATATACCTTCCGGATGCTCCTGCAGGATGTCTGCTTGGGTGAATTGGACATTCACCTGATTCAAACGGGCGTTTTCACGGGCGGTTTCCAGGGCGCCGGAAGAAATATCGACGGCAAATACGGAGGCTTCCGGCAGGTTTTTTGCCAGTGAGACAGCAATTGCGCCGTTTCCGGTGCCGATATCCAGGATCCGGGGAGACGTACCTTTGTAGTCATGGATGATCCACTGCACCAGCTCTTCGGTTTCCGGGCGCGGGATCAATACCTTTTCATTCACATAAAACGGCAGGCCGTAAAATTCCGTTTCCCCCAGAATGTACTGCAGCGGCCGATGGTGCAGCAGCTGTTCCACGGCCTGGGAGATGGCTTCGGAAGGTTCACACTCCGCTTCCGACAATAAAAAAATATCCTCCCGCCGCAGACCGAGCAGTGATTCGAAGAGCTGAAAGGTTATGGCGCGCCCCTCTTCCGGCGGGTACACCTCCGAAACCACGGTGCAGGTA
>JAJQAW010000020.1:1671-2686 GCA_021203585.1 Rikenellaceae bacterium | reverse complement strand
GTCCCGGTACGTCTTCCGGGTAGCGGCCCGCAAAAATTACAGTCGCTCCCTGCGAGGTCAGGGAAAGGATTTTTTCAAGGGTTTCGGTCGGCATGATCCGGGTGTCCGGAAGGATCAGCGCCCGGTAGCGGGTTCCGGTAGGGGTGACCAATTCGCCTTTTTCCACTTGCAGGGAGGCGATGAAGCGGTCCGAAATGTAGTCCAGGTCGTATCCCGCGTCCATAATTTCCGATACCGTCCGGTTGAACTCAGGCAGAAGCCCCACCAGGTTATGTACCGTAAAAGTCATATAGCGTCCTTTCCGATAGTCGTTCCAGATATCGTAAATCGGGAAATAAAGCAGGAAGTCGTTGTCCGGTTGTCCCTCTTGCAGGAAGGACTGACACCGCCGGATATAATCGAAGAAAGCCGGAGCGTGGCGCCAGATATTGTTCGTCGGACTCATATCGATCGAAGCATAGAACTTCCAGCCCGGCCATTCGGCTTCTTTGGGTGAATAGGGGCTTCCGTGGAAAAAGACATTGTTGACGCCGGAAGTGAACATCTGGTCGATTTCCGGTTTGGTCTGCGACAGGGCGGTACGGAAATGTTCCGTGAGCCAGGTAAAGGTCTCGGCCGAAGTCAGGTTTTTACCGGCGATGTGTGCCGCTGACGAAGCGAATTTCAATACGGCAGGGTTGGAGTCGTTCAACCGCATGCCCTCGTCGACCTGTAATCCGGGGATATCGAAGGCCGTGCGCCCGAAGGTTTCGGTCTCTGGAATATCGGTCATTGCGTAAATATCGATGAGGTTGCCCGGCGAACCGTGCGACTGGTTGCGAATGCCCGCTCCCTGGGCGTGGGCCCAGTCGATCCAGGTGCCCATGAAATGATCCATCAGGATGTCGTTGACGGTCTCCCCGTAGTCGCTAATCACCCGGCGGGAAGTTTCGGTAGAGTCGTTGGCCAGGTATTCGGGCAGGTATTCCTCGAATTTATACCCGCGGCGCCGGGCAAATTCTTCGAGGAAAGCGGG
>JAJQAW010000020.1:0-1661 GCA_021203585.1 Rikenellaceae bacterium | reverse complement strand
GCCGTAGACCTCGTAGGAGTCGTTGAAGAACATGCGGGGCAACGGTGAGCCGGTACGTTCGAAGGCTTCGGTGAACTGCTGTAAATAGTTTTGGGTGGCCGTTTTGCTCAGGTGGTCGAACACCAGACCCTCGCCGCCCGGCGAACTGCGTTTCACCGCTTGCAGGGTCTTGCCGTTAAACAGGGCATACACGGTCCAGTCACCTTCCGGAGCGGTCCAGTCCAGCGAGCCGTCGGCTGAAACCCGGCCCATGAGGTCGATTTTCTGACCGCCGTTTGAATAGGCCATCACGGAAACCAGGGAAATTTCGCCGTCACGGGGTTTGCGCGGTTCGGTTTTTCCGCGTGAAGGCGGGAGGATGTATTCGATTTTTTCTTCCAGATTCGCTCCGCCGGGTACCGTGTATTCCCGGATGTATAATTTGGAGGCCGCGTCTTCCATCGATGTGTTCGGTCCGCCGAAGGGCCATCCGGTCCCGTTGGTCAGGTCGACGATCATACCCAGGCGGTTAGCCTCACTGACCGTATGGGTGTACATTTCCATCCATTGGTCGGACAAATAGGGAATTTCCCGGTGGTCTTCACCCTTTACCCCGTAAATCGAGGCGATTTCCACGCCGCCCATGCCGGCTTTGGCGAATTCTTCGAGGTTGTAGGTCAGGTTTTCCTTATCCACCGCATTGCCCAGCCACCACCAACGGGTGAAGGGTTTGTGCTCAGGCTTGGTCTCCGGCCAGTTGGTTTCCTGGCTGTTGGCGCACGAAGCGGCTAACAGGGCCGCAAAAGTCAGGTAAAAGATTTTCTTCATCGTTATTTATCCAGTTCGATGCATCCGAGAATAAACGGGCCGGTGGCTTTACCGTCGTTTTCGCGGATCTTTTCGTTAATGTAATACTCGTAACTGCCATCCCGGTAAGGGCTTCCGCCCAGTCCGGCCACGGCGCAGCATTGCAGCAGGTTCAGCGTACCGTCCGGGTCTTTGCGCATCAGGGTGGTGGTAAGCCCTTCGAAAGCCTGCTCGGCATACTTGCGGTAAGCGGCGTCTATGTAGCCCTTATTCACGGCCTTGGCGTAACTGTACATAAACATGGAAGATACGGAGGCTTCCAGGTAGTTGCCTTCCCAATCGCCTTTGTCCATCACCTGATACCACAGGCCGTCTTTCTGGTACTTCGGCAGGTCGTCGGCCAGTTCCTGAATCATGGCAATCAGGGTGGGGCGGTGCATGTGGTTTTCGGGAACGAAATCCAGTACATCGACCAGCGCCATAAACCACCAGCCGATACTGCGTCCCCAGAACTCGTGAGAAAGCCCGGTTTCGGGATCGGCCCACCGCTGACGTTTGGCTTCGTCCCAGGCGTGGTAGTACAGCCCGGTATTTTCGTTCTTCATGTATTTGCGTACCAATAGGAATTGAAGGATTACCTCTTCCATCAGTTCCGGTTTGTCGAACGTGGCGGCGTATTGGGCTAAAAACGGCGAGGCCATGTACAGCCCGTCGAGCCACATCTGCCAAGGATACCCCTGTTTATGCCAGTAACCGCCTTCGGAATTTTTCGGCCATGTCAGAATGGTGTTGTATAAAATGTCCATCGCCAGTTTGTACTTTTCTTCCCCCGTTTCTTTATACATCGGGAACAGCACCTTGCCGGCGTTGATCAT
>JAJQAW010000317.1 GCA_021203585.1 Rikenellaceae bacterium | reverse complement strand
TTCTGGTACTGTTCGTGGCAGCATTTACGGCTTGTAAAGACGACGACCTGAAATATGAAATGACGGATGACCTTTTCCACCCCAAACTGTTGCAGGACCCGTTGGTGGAAACCAATACCATATTGTTGGTTTGGTATGAAATTTACGAAGCGAAGGATTACACCGTTGAAATCAGTCTAACGGCCAATTTCCAGGAGATTTACCGCGCCTACGAAAATTATCCGGAAACGATCCTGCTCATCGACGATATTCCTTATGCTACGAAATTTTACATTCGCTTGAGGTCCAATTCTCCCGTTGGGGAAAAACACAATTCGGAGTGGACGGGACCGATCGAAGTTTCCACGCCCAAACGGGTGGTAAACCGGGTGCTCAGCGTGGATAAAGACAACGATCTGGGGAAAGATTTCGTGATTCTGCGTTGGTCTACGGATTATGAAAGCAATCCGGTGGACAGCATCGGTCTGGTGCCTGCTACGGCGGGAGTACCCTTCTTCGGAAAAACCCTGACCGCCCAGGATTTAGCTAACGGATATCTGCTGATCGAAGGCCTGGTTCCGAACACCTCCTATACGGCCAATATATACAATACTCAGGAACCGAGTGTTTACGATCAACCCTATAACGAGGTGCGTTTCCGTACGGCCGGAGATCCGGTCGATCCGATCCGGGTATCTTCCGGTACCGATTTGACACGGTTGTTTTATGAATCCAATAACAACCCGGAGATTCCCGACGGAGCCGTATTCCTGTTGGAAGCCGGTGGAGAATTCATTTTAAATAACCAGGCGAACGCGGAAGCCTGGGATCCGAGTTGGGACGGAGTGGCGCCCAATAAAGGGTTCATACTCATGGGGGATTCGCAGGCCGGTTTGGCTCGTCCGAAGGTCTATCTGCGCCACTGGTTCAGCCTTTCCGGAGACGCTTCCATTATGGCTTTCGAGAATATCGACTTCTACGGGGTGAATACCTCGTTGGATAATACTCCGGATAATACGACTTATCTGGTCAATTTCGACAGTGATATTTCGCTGGATTTGTTCAGCATTTATAATTGTACTTTCACCAATGTGGGACGGGGTATCATCCGTAACAAAGAAGATAATTATAAAAATATCCAAAATATAGAAATTACGGATTCTCGCTTTTACGACATCTGCAAGAACGGTTATAATTTTATGAGTTTCGGCTCCACCAATTCGGATCAAAACGATGCGATTGAAAATATTTACATCGAAGGATGTACCTTTGCCAATACCAACGGTCGGGAATGGATTACCGGAACTTCTGTTATAACGTTGCAGGAATTAACCGTCATTAATTGTACATTCTACCAGGTGGCGGTCAGTGCTGCACTGGTCAACATGCCGTCCAGTCGTTACGATGCGATTATGGAATATAATCTTTTCGCCGGGGAGACACTCAGCGGTTCCACGCTCAGAAATCATTCCGGATCCATCTCTGCGATGGAAAACTATACGACCACAACAGAAAGTACCTCGGCTACTCCGATCGGTGCGATTTATCTCGGTACCCCCGATGAACCGTTTAATGAAGCCGATCTTTTCCAGGATGCGCCGAACTACGACTTTACAATTATCGATTACGACAGTCCGGTATTTGAGAATTACGTCGGCGACCCATACTGGTTGTAGCCCGAATAGCTTACAAGGAGCATGACTTGAAAGCCGGCAGGTATTCCTGCCGGCTTTGTTTTTGCTCGTTTCCGCAGAATGAGTTTATCCGGGAAGCCCAACGGCGCTGTCCGGATGGGGAAGAATACGTCCGACAGAAATGGCAGACGTCTTCGGAAATCGATGGAGCTTACCGCTTAATTTTCCTGTAAGTAGTTGTGGATTGCTTTTGCAGCCGTCCGTCCCGCGCCCATGGCGAGAATGACCGTAGCGGCACCCGTTACCGCGTCTCCGCCAGCAAATACGCCGGGGCGAGTCGTGGCTCCCTCTTCGGTCGCCACCAGGCAACCCCATTTGTTGCTTTCCAGTCCTTCGGTGGTGGAAGTGATGAGCGGGTTGGGGGAGGTTCCGAGCGCCATAATCGCCACATCGCACGGAATATCGAATTCCGATCCGGGAATCACCACCGGAGAACGACGGCCGGAAGCATCCGGTTCGCCTAGTTCCATGCGCACGCACCGGAGCGCGATGACCCAGCCTTGCTCATCGCCCACAACTTCGATCGGGTTGGTGAGCATTTCAAAATGAATTCCCTCTTCTTTGGCGTGATGCACTTCTTCCACCCGCGCGGGCAGTTCCTTTTCAGACCGCCGGTAAACGATAGAGGCATCCGCTCCCAACCGCTTGGCCGTCCGAACGGCATCCATGGCTACGTTGCCGCCGCCCACGACCGCTACCCGGCGGCCCACATAAATGGGCGGGTCGTATTCTGCATCGAAAGCCTTCATTAAATTCGCTCGGGTCAGAAATTCATTGGCCGAAACCACTCCGTTGAGATTCTCTCCCGGGATATTCATGAATTTGGGCAATCCGGCTCCCGAGCCGATAAATACCGCCTGAAATCCCTCATTGTCCATCAATTGATCGATGGTCACGGTGCGGCCGACCACCACGTCGGTTTCGATCTCCACCCCTAATTTTTTGACATTCTCGATTTCCTTGGCCACGATCCGGGACTTGGGTAAACGGAATTCCGGAATTCCATATTCCAGCAC
>JAJQAW010000233.1 GCA_021203585.1 Rikenellaceae bacterium | reverse complement strand
AGCTTACCATCGTCGGCAACAAAAGCCGGGTGCATGCGGTCGGCATTGACGTGCCACTGAAAGATTTGCCGATTACCGTAACCAGGTTGAACTCCGAGGTGATGCAGCGCAAAAGTATACTGACCCTGGAAGACGCCGTTCGTTTTTTACCAGGAGTAACGGTAAGCGATCAATTGGGCGCCTTTCAACGCTATTCGGTACGCGGGGTATCGGATGCGGTGATCGCTATCGACGGGTTCCGCGATGAGCGAAGCCTGATTAACCATGTTCCGTATTCGGATTTATCCGCTGTAGAATCGATCGAAGTGCTGAAAGGCCCTACTACCGTATTGAGCGGCCACTCGGTGATGGGCGGTATACTTAATATCGTCCGCAGAAAAGCGACCGGCGAATTTTCAGCCAACGCCCGTTTGGGTTACGGAAGCTGGGGGCAGAAACAATCGACAATGGGATTCGGCAGAAAGATTGCCGGTCCGGTAAATTACTACGCCAACTTTCACTATTCCACCATGGAAGGCTACCGAAAAGTGGGAGCAGACCGGATTTCGGGTATGCTCAACCTCGAATCGAAAATCGGTCGGGAGGGTTATCTGAATGCAACTTTAAATATCAGCGACGATAAGTACAGCACCGAGATCGGTTCGGCTCCGTTAATGACCAGAGACACCTATACCAGAGACGGTCAACTCTTTGCCCGTGAGGGCGAGCGGAATCCGCTGGCCGATTACCATACGACGTACAACGATTGGGCGAATAACCATAATATGCACAGGAAAGCCTGGGATGCGGGATTTATTTATACCCACAAACTGACGGAGGGAATAAACCTGAGGAACCGGTTTAATTATTCGGCCTCCGATCTGGACTATGCCGCTGTAGAAAGTATGTCTTACGCTTTCAGCACTTCGGAGGATTCGGATTATAAATGGTACTATGACTATGAAAATTCCGATCACACGATTACCCGGAGGTATGTACAGTTGGACTCGCTCAAATCCGGTGATCCGCTGACCTTTAATCCGGAGACCTACAACATCACCAATACACTCGAATTGACCGGTCAATTCCAGACGGGAAGCATCACGCACCGGTACACCGGCGGTTGGACGTACAGCTATTTCGATTATACGCAGTACAACGGCTACCAGTCGGACGATGTGTGGGGACCGGGTAAAAACCAGAAGGTGTCCGTGGTCAATCCGCAGTTGGTACGCGATTGGTGGGATTCGAAAGTCTCCGTTGTCTGGATTCGTAAATGGATCACCAACGGTATCTATTTTGTAGATGTGATGGATATCAACGATAAATGGAAAGGGATGATTAGCGGACGGTTCGATACGTATCATCACAGGGACGCCTCCGCGCCTACTGTCGATGGAAAGCAAAAATACCGGAAGGAAGATCGACCCGAATGGAAAAAGGTAAAAGCCAGCGCGTTCACTTACCGGGTCGGTCTGGTGTTCAATCCCTCGGATGTGGTTTCCCTGTATGGTTCTGCCGCGAGCTACTTTAAACCCTTAAACACGTTCTACAACCCCAATAGCATTTATTTAGATAAAAACGGGCATGAGTTTACTGCGGAAGAGGGCGGAAAAGTCTTCGATCCGGAAAAAGGAAGTCAGGCCGAAGTCGGGATTCGTCTGTCGCCGGACCCGAAACTGGAATTTAACGCCAGTATCTTCTACATTAATAAATACAATACGGTAAAAACACTCGGAACTGTGGATGTCGAGGAAAACGAAGCGGTGACTACGAAGTCCATTGTCGGTCAGGTAGGCCGGTCGGATTCTCAGGGTTTCGATATGGAAGTCACTTACCGGCCGCTTCATTCTTTACAGATTGTCGGAGGTCTGGGCTGGTCGGATTACCGTATCCGAAAAATTAATAAAAGCGACAAATTCCCGGAATTTACGGAATCGAACACCAACCAACGGGCTACCGGCGCACCCCGGACTACGGCGTTCGTTTATGCCGACTACACCATTACACAGGGAATATTCAAACATCTTTCTTTCCATGTAAGCGGAACCTACCAGGACCGCATTTACCGGAGTATCACCGATCATACCTACTATCCGGCCCTTTTCCTGGTGGATGCGGGGGTGTACTACACGATTAAAAGCCATGTGACGGTATCTGCCCTGGTCAATAACGTATTCGATAAGGAGTATTTCGTGAAAACCACTACGATGGGTAAACCGATTAACTACATGTTCACCCTGTCTTATAAATTCCGGTAGAACCGGTGAGCGGTCCGTGTTCTTTTCTGTGAAAGGCGGGAACTTCACATGAAGTTCCCGCCTTTCACAGAACTTTTTCCTCTCTATGGCATCCGGGCCACCCGGAAACCTAATAAATTTCCCTGTTTATCCGGGGCCAGGCTGCTCCGATGGGTAAACTCACATTGGATCGGTCCGGTCATCCAGCTGCCGCCGCGGTTGACCCGCCGTTTCCCCTCGGCCGGTCCTTGCGGATTTTCCGTGTCCTGTGAATCGTATTCTCCGGCATACCAGTCGCCGCACCATTCCCAGACATTGCCGGTCATGTCGTACAATCCCAGGGCGTTCGGCTTTTTTAATCCGACCGGATGTACCCCCACGCCGGGATCGGAATTTTCCAGATGCCATCCCACACTGTCGATCGGGCATCCACCGCTGTAGCGGCAAGTATCCTTCGAGGCGTGAATGCCGCCC
>JAJQAW010000314.1 GCA_021203585.1 Rikenellaceae bacterium | reverse complement strand
AGCCTCAACAGGACGAGCGGAAAACCGGTCGGGTAATCGTGGAAGAAGGGTACGCGGAGGTGGTGGCTCTGCTCAAGTAATAAGAAGAGGTGAACGCAAAATTTATGGAAGAAATGACGGACGATCATATGAACGCACTGATCGAGCGTCAGGGGGAACTGACTGAAAAAATCGACCATGCCGGGGGTTGGGAATTGGACAGCAAACTGGAACGCGCGATGGACGCGCTGCGGTGTCCGGACCCGGACGAACCGGTAAAACACCTCTCCGGCGGAGAACGGCGTCGGGTAGCTCTTTGCCGGCTGTTGCTGCAGGAGCCGGACGTCTTGTTGCTCGACGAACCGACCAACCACCTGGATGCGGAATCGATCGACTGGCTGGAGCAGCATTTGCAGCAATACAAAGGTACGGTGATTGCCGTGACTCACGACCGCTATTTCCTGGACAATGTCGCGGGCTGGATTCTCGAGTTAGACCGCGGAGAGGGTATTCTGTGGAAAGGCAATTATACCGGATGGCTGGAGCAAAAATCCAAACGGCTCGAGATGGAGGAAAAGCAGGAAAGCAAACGCCGCAAAACCTTGGAGCGCGAATTAGAATGGGTCCGGATGGCTCCCAAGGCCCGTCAGGCCAAATCAAAAGCTCGTCTGTCCGCGTACGATAAAATGTTGAACGAGGATTCCAAACAGAAAGAGGAAAAACTCGAAATATTTATTCCCAACGGCCCTCGGCTGGGCGATATGGTGATCGAGGTGAACGGGGTATCGAAAGTATTCGGGGACCGGGTGCTTTTCGAGAACCTGACTTTCAAACTTCCGCCGGCGGGAATTGTCGGAGTCATTGGGCCCAATGGCGCGGGTAAATCCACGTTGTTCCGTATGATCATGGGGCTGGAGGAGCCTACTTCCGGTGATTTCCGGGTCGGCGAAACCGTTAAGTTGGCCTATGTGGATCAGCAGCATAAATCGATCGATCCGGATAAGACGGTGTATGAAGTGATTTCGCAGAACAGCGATTTGATTCAATTGGGCAACCGGAGTATCAATGCGCGGGCTTACGTTTCGCGGTTTAATTTTTCCGGGGCGGATCAGGAAAAAAATGCGGCGTGCTCTCCGGTGGAGAGCGCAACCGGCTGCACCTGGCCCTTACGTTAAAAGAGGAAGGGAATGTACTGTTGCTCGATGAGCCTACCAATGATATCGATGTAAATACGCTTCGGGCTTTGGAAGAGGGCTTGGAAGGATTTGCCGGATGTGCGGTAGTGATTTCGCACGACCGTTGGTTCCTCGACCGTATTGCCACGCACATTCTGGCCTTTGAAGGCGATTCGCAAGTGGTCTTCTTCGAAGGCGGGTATAGCGAGTATGAGGAAAACAAGAAGAAGCGCCTGGGGGATACCACGCCTAAACGGGTGAAATACCGGAAGTTGGTTGAATAGTAAACGAGGATATTTCAAAAATTTGCAAATCAACCAGTAGGAACCGTCACCCACTTTTTTCGGTCCTCAACCCGGGTTTAACGTTAGACAAATGCTACGTGACGGAAGAGATAAAAAACCATCTGGTAACTGGGGCGGAACAGAAATCCCCCAGCAGCAGATGGACAATTGATAGAATACTTTAAATGGCTGCACAAAAACCATCCATACCCGCCGGAACCCGAGATTTCGGGCCGGAAGAAATGACCAAACGGACCTATATCTTCGATACGATCAAAAGCGTGTTTCGTACTTACGGGTTCCTGCCGCTAGAAACTCCGGCTATGGAGAACCTCTCCACGCTGCTCGGCAAATATGGCGAAGAAGGCGATAAATTGCTTTTCAAGATTCTCAACAGCGGGGAATACCTGAGAAAAGTCGATCCGGCTGAACTTACCGTGGACAGTTCCGGAAAATTGGCCGCCAAGATTAGCGAAAAAGGTCTTCGGTATGATCTTACCGTGCCGTTTGCCCGTTATGTGGTGCAGCACCGCAACGACATCGCATTTCCCTTTCGGCGGTATCAGATACAGCCGGTCTGGCGCGCCGACCGTCCGCAGAAGGGCCGCTACCGGGAATTTTATCAGTGCGATGTGGATATTATCGGCAGTCGTTCGCTGCTCAATGAAGTCGAATTGATCCAAATCGTCGAAGAAGTTTTTTCAAGGTTGGGTATCCATGTCCTGCTGAAAGTCAATAATCGGAAAATCTTGTACGGAATTGCCGAAACCATCGGTCATGCAGAACAAATGATGGACATTACCGTCGCCATCGATAAACTCGAAAAGATCGGCATCGAGAAGGTCAACCAGAAATTAATGGACAAAGGAATTACAGCCGATGCCGTACAAAAACTGCAGCCGATCCTATCGCTTAACGGTACAAACCGGGAAAAACTGCAGCAATTGGCCGAGGTAATATCCGTGTCCGAGACCGGAATTAAGGGAGTCCAGGAGATGACCGCCCTTCTGGATTATGCGGATGCACTAGGAATCGGATTGGATATCGAAATCGACCTTTCACTGGCCCGCGGGCTGCATTACTATACGGGAGCGATCTTCGAGGTCAAGGCCAAAGATTATGCGATCGGCAGTATTTGCGGAGGAGGACGATACGACGATTTGACGGGGATTTTCGGGATGCCGGATACTTCCGGAGTCGGCATATCCTTCGGCGCCGATCGGATTTACGACGTTCTTAACGGGCTTGACCTCTACCCGAAAGA
>JAJQAW010000381.1 GCA_021203585.1 Rikenellaceae bacterium | reverse complement strand
TCCTTGGAATAATTATTAATGTAGGATTTGTATGCCGGAACATCATCCTGCATATATTCATCTATGGAGAAATTGGCCGCTTCTTCCTCTCCCTCTTCTTTTTTTACTTCCACTTCTTCGTCCAACACCGGATTCTCCTCGATTTCCTGCTTGATTCGTTGCTCCAGTTGGAGCGCCGGAAGTTCCAGCAATTTAATCATTTGAATCTGTTGCGGAGAGAGCTTCTGCATCATTTTCTGCAGCGCCCGTTGACTAAGTGCCATAGTTAAATCTCTTCTTTAATAAGTTTAAGTTTTTGCAGTTCTTTCGCAAGAGAACCGCAAATCACTTAAAACTCAGCGTTTTTTGGTGTACGCGGGAACGGAATTACGTCGCGAATATTAGCCATACCGGTTACGAACAGCAACAAACGCTCGAATCCGAGCCCGAAACCGCTGTGCGGAGCCGTACCGAAACGTCGGGTATCGAGATACCACCACACGTCTTTTTCAGGTATACCTAATTCCTGAACTCGGGTACGGAGTTTTTCAAGGTTCTCTTCGCGCTGTGACCCTCCAATAATCTCGCCAATTTTTGGAAAAAGCACGTCCATGGCGCGGACCGTTTTTCCATCTTCGTTCTGTTTCATGTAGAACGCCTTGGTTTCCTTAGGGTAATTGGTGAGGATAACCGGTTTTTTAAAATGATTTTCTACTAAAAATCTTTCGTGTTCACTTTGCAAATCGAGTCCCCAGCTTACCGGAAACTCAAATTTCTTGCCGGATTTCATTAGGATTTCGATTCCTTCCGTATATTCCAGCCGAACAAAATCGTGCTCTAACACGAAGTGTAGGCGGTCGATCAATTCCGGATCATACATCTTGGAAAGAAATGCAATATCGTCCGCGCAATGATCCAGGGCGTACCGAATCAGGTATTTGATGAAATCTTCGGCTAGATCCATGTTGTCTTCGATCTCGAAAAAAGCCACTTCCGGTTCGATCATCCAGAATTCCGCTAAATGACGTGGGGTGTTGGAGTTTTCGGAACGGAAAGTCGGACCGAAGGTATAAACCTGAGCGAGTGCCATGGCGCCCAATTCCGCTTCCAACTGTCCGGATACCGTTAAATTGGTATGCTTACCGAAAAAATCCTGCGAGAAATCGACTTCTTCTTCTTCCGTTTTCGGCAGATTCTCCAGATCTAAAGTGGTCACCGTAAACATTTGACCCGCGCCTTCTGCGTCGGAGCCGGTGATGATCGGTGAATGCAGGTAATAAAATCCGTGGTCGTTGAAATATTTGTGAATGGCATAACCCATGGCGTGGCTGATCCGCATGACCGCACCGAATGTGTTGGTACGGGGACGTAAATGCGCGATTTCACGCAGGAATTCCAGCGTGTGTCCTTTTTTTTGTAGCGGGTACTCTTCCGGATCAGCGGTACCGTATATTTCGATTTCGGATGCCTGAATTTCCACGGGTTGACCCGAACCCATCGATTCGACCAATTTTCCGCTCGCGCGGATACACGCGCCGGTAGTAATTTGCTTGAGCAGCTCTTCGTCGAAGCGGGCTACATCGACCACAATCTGTAAATTATGGATGGTCGAACCGTCATTCAAGGCGATGAATGCCACATTTTTGTTCCCGCGTTTGGTGCGAACCCATCCTTTCACTGTCACCTGATCGCCTGTGGCTTCCGATTGAAGAAGTTGAGCGATTTTCGTTCTGCCTCCGCTTAATTTCATTGGTTTGTATGGTAAAATTAATAATTCGATCTTTCTGTTTCCCGGCGGAATCGAAAGCTCCGCCAAAGAAGGCCAAAGTTACCTTTTTTTTCTTACCGTTGCAATGCCTCGGCCGGAGCGGGTTTGCGCGAAAAGAGTCTCTGCAGCCATACAGCGGCCACAGCCAATATCAGCCGAGGAATGAAAAGCCAGAAAACCCCCACTCCGATGGCCGCAAATAGGAGCGTATCCTCGAGCAGGCTATGTGAGATGGCAATGTGTGTGTTGAATAGCCGGGCATCCCCTTTTCGGATCTCTCCCTTTTCGATTTCGGTAACCATCAGCATTCCCCCGTAAGCCAGGCCGACGCAATTGGCTACGATCCACAAAAACGAGGTTGAAGTCGGCAGTCCGAATAACCTCATCAGCGGCCGCAACGGATAAGTTAACCTATCGATGATACCGAATTCGCGCAAAATATTTTGCAGGATATTCAGTCCGAGAATAAACGCGGACATTTGAAGGACCAGCTGAATCATGGATTTTCCCCATCCGGCAAAAACCATACCCCATGAATCCGGACTTTCATCCGGCGTGATGTGATCCAGCATAAGGGTGCCTTCCAGGTTTTGCGGTAAGATGACATTCAAAAGAGCGCCGGCCAATAGGGCGGCCGCAATCCGGAGCACGGTCACGAAAATGGCAGAAGCTCCGTTTTT
This sequence comes from Rikenellaceae bacterium, assembly GCA_021203585.1. Classification (GTDB taxonomy): domain Bacteria; phylum Bacteroidota; class Bacteroidia; order Bacteroidales; family Rikenellaceae; genus JAJQAW01. Next base: position 293 of record JAJQAW010000381.1, on the reverse strand, counting down.
TTTCTGTATAGCCGACTCGATAATCAAGTTGTGGGCAATCAAGCACATGACTGCCAGCAGTGTCACCGACCGAAAATCAAACCCCAGGGTGGCTATGACTGCGATGGCGGCATAAATATTGAGCAGCATCGCGGTTAGGAAAACAATGACCGCCTCCCCGCTGAGCCCGATAAACCGGAAAAACGGAGCCAGGTGAACCGACAACCAATCGACGGCCCCGACATAATTGAGGCATGCAACCAATAAGGTGATCGGCAGCATGAGTTTCAGGATCCAACAAATGGTTTTTATGG
>JAJQAW010000344.1 GCA_021203585.1 Rikenellaceae bacterium | reverse complement strand
GAAACTGACCACATCGGCCAGTGAATCGAGTTCTTTTCCGACTGCCGAATCGGACCTGAGCAGCCGCGCCAAAAATCCGTCCAGAAAATCCATGACCGCAGCCAGCACGGTAAACCCGAAGGCCCACAAAAAATCTCCGGAAAATGCCCGCTCGATAGTCAAGCAACCGCAGATCAGATTCAGGCAGGTAAATAAATTAGGGATGGTAAAAAGCCGGAATTTCATCTTTTCAGGATTAAGAACAGGCAAATATACCATAAATCGAATTGGTCCGTGCCGCTTCCCTGTAAATTTTAACTCTCTTTCGGCCGGTTTTACGCTGTTTTTTGGAAGATGTGAAGTATCTTTGAATTATTATTACTGCATGACACGAATAATATTGTATCGATGAATAAAAATCGCTTTTGCGTAATTATGGCCGGCGGCATCGGAAGCCGGTTCTGGCCCTTGAGCCGTACCCACCGCTCCAAACAGTTTTTAGATATTCTGGGTACCGGAAAAACGTTTATCCGCCAGACCTTCGAACGTTTTCTGCCGTTGATTCCGGTGGAAAATTTTCTGGTCGTTACCCATGCCAACTACAAGGAACTGGTCCGGACAGAAATTCCGGAGATTTCCGAAGAGCAAATTTTACTCGAACCCATCGGCCGCAACACGGCGCCCTGCATCGCCTATGCCGCTTATAAGCTGAAAATGAAAAACCCGGGTTCTTCGATGGTCGTTACTCCCTCGGATCACCTGGTGACCAACCAGCACGAATTCGAAAAAGTCATCCGGGAGGGTCTCGAATTTGCCGAGCAGCAGCACAAACTGGTCACGATCGGCATTTCCCCCAGCCGTCCCGATACCGGATACGGATACATTCAAATCGATTCCGAACAAACCGGCACGCTGAACCGGGTAAAAACCTTTACGGAAAAACCCACGCTCGAAGTAGCCGAAATGTTTCTGGTCAGTGGTGAATTCTTCTGGAATTCAGGTATTTTTATCTGGCGCACGGAGGATATCGTTAAGGAGTTTTATCAGCACCTTCCGGAGATGAACCAATTGTTTTCCTCCGTATTACAGGACTACAACACCCCGCACGAACGACAAGCCATCGAGAGCATTTACCCGGAATGCCGCAACATCTCCATCGATTACGGAATCATGGAGAAAGCGGAAAATGTATTTGTCCGCTGCGCGGATTTCGGATGGTCGGATATCGGAACCTGGAATTCCCTCTACCAGCATGCCGGGCACGACCGAGAGGGGAACATGATTTCGGGCGATATCAATCTGTACGATACCAGAAATACGATTATCCGAATCGCTGACGGTAAACTAGGAGTGATTCAGGGTCTGGACGATTTTATCGTGGTCGACACGGAAGATGTGTTGATGATCTGCCGGCGGGAAGAGGAACAAAATATCCGCCGGTTTGTGGAAGATGTGCGATTGAAGAAAAACGGAAGTTTTATCTGACCCTTCCGGTCCTACTCTCAAGAAAAGCAACTTTTTCCCCTAATTTCCGAATGAGTGATGCACTTTGCCTTATACGATTTGTACCGCTCCGGGCATCCGGTAATCACCGATAGCCGGAAGGTTCCCGCCGGAGCTCTTTTTTTCGCCCTTCGGGGGGACCATTTCGACGGCAATGCCTATGCGGCCGCGGCCCTGGAGGCCGGTGCGGCTTTTGCGGTTGTGGATGATCCGAAAATAATTCGGGATGACCGGTATATCCTCGTGCCGGATACACTGCGGGCTCTTCAATCCGTGGCCCGCATCCACCGCAGAAACCTGGGCATTCCGGTGCTGGCCATTACCGGATCGAATGGCAAAACCACCACCAAGGAATTAGTGAGCCGAGTTTTGGCCGAACGCTTTCAGGTGAGTGCGACCCGGGGAAATTTGAACAACCACATCGGGGTTCCTCTAACCCTGCTATCGATGAAACCGGATACGGAAATCGCCGTCATCGAAATGGGAGCCAACCACCCCGGAGAAATCGCTGCGTACTGCAAAATTGCAGAACCGGATTTCGGATTGATTACCAATATCGGCAAAGCTCACCTGGAGGGATTCAGGGGTCCGGCCGGTATCCGCCGCTCCAAAGGCGAACTGTTCGACTGGCTTCGGCGTACAGGAGGAACGGCCTTTTATCCCGTGGAAAGCGAAGCGCTCCGGGAAATGATCGCCGCACGCCCGCATCTGACGGCCTATTCCTACGACACTTTCGAACTGCAACCGCACTCCGGCCGGGACAATCTTCTCTCCGTCCGGTATGCCGGTGAAGTGATTCATACGCATCTGGCAGGGGATTATAATCTCCAGAATATCGCGGCCGCGCTGGCCGTCGGCCGGTACTTCGAAATCCGTCCGCGGGATATGATTTCGGCCATCGAATCCTACATCCCCGAAAATCAACGTTCGCAACGGATGAAAACGGATCAAAATATTCTTTACCTGGACGCCTACAATGCCAACCCGTCGAGCATGTCGGCGGCGCTGGAAAATTTTTCCAACGTCGAGGAAGCGGGATATCCCAAAGTCCTGGTGTTGGGCGATATGCTGGAATTGGGGGAGTTTGCCGAAAAAGAACATGCCGAGATCCTGGATCGGGTTTACCGATTGGCTTTCACGGAGGTTTTCCTGGTCGGCCGGCTGTTCGCAGCGGCAAACCGGTATGGCTACAAAACCTTCGAAACGTTTGAAAAGCTGGCCGAGTATTTGCGGGATCATCCGC
>JAJQAW010000074.1 GCA_021203585.1 Rikenellaceae bacterium | reverse complement strand
CCGGAGAATGCCGGCGTGTATGGTGAAGTAATCGACACCTTGTTCGGCTTGTTCGATCAGAGTTTGCTGAAAAATGTTCCACGTAAGGTCTTCGATTTTTCCGTTTACTTTTTCCAAGGTTTGGTACAGCGGTACGGTGCCGATCGGTACGGGACAATTTCGCAGAATGGCTTCACGAGTTTGGTGAATATTTTTTCCGGTGGAAAGGTCCATCACGGTATCCGCACCCCATTTAACGGCCCAAAGTGCTTTTTCCACCTCCTCTTCGATGTCCGATCCAAGGGCGGAATTGCCGATATTGGCATTGATTTTTACTAGAAATTTACTTCCGATTATCATCGGTTCCGCTTCCGGGTGGTTAGGATTTGACGGTAAGACGGCTCGGCCGGCAGCAATTTCCTCTCGAACCATTTCCGGAGTAATGGAGTTTTTACCGTGGCTTCCCTGGCTCTCCCGAATTGCTACGTATTCCATTTCGGGAGTGATGATGCCTTGGCGGGCATACCAGTACTGTGTTTTGGTTGCTTCCTCTGTTTTTAGGCGCGCTTCGATCCAGGATTTCCGGAATTTCGGAAGTCCTGCCTCGATATCCATTTCGTAATTCGGGTCGGCATACATGCCGGCGGTATCGTAAAGAATCACTTTTTCGCCGTTTTGAAGCTCTACTTCCTTCATGCCGACCTGAATTCCCCGGCTCCCTGAGAGGTAAATCCGGCGGGCTTGGTCCAGAGAGTAATCGAATAATTTTTTTTCCATGCCATTGGTTTCATGTGGAACATTTTATTGGTTTTGTTTAATTGTACTATGGTTTTTGGGATTTGTTCCACGTGGAACAAAAGCTATCTTCCGAAATAAACCAATAATACATTAATATCGGCCGGGGAAACCCCGGGTATGCGGGAGGCCTGGCCAATGGTGGCCGGCCGGATGTGGGATAACTTCTGCCGCGCTTCAATGGAGAGGGAAGTGAGCGTATGGAAATCAAAATCCGGATGGATCCGAATGTTTTCCAGCCGGTGTAATTTTTCGGCGACTTGCTTTTCCCGTTCGATATAACCGCTGTATTTGAGTAGAATTTCGGCTCCCTCGATCTGTTCGGAAGTGTACTTCTGCCCCTCGAGCAAAATGGATAAAGCCGGGAAATGAACCGCTACTCCTTTGATGGTTACTCCATTTCGTAGAATCAGGTCGATGAGTTTTCGTTTTTGGGTGAGCAGCGGAGAAGGTATTTTTTCCAGATAGGGATTGATCTCCACCGGTGAAATACTGGTTTTGTTGATGAACGACACCAGGGTGTCGATTTTTTCCTGCTTTTCCTCGACCCTTCGGTATTGCCGCTCAGAGACCATTCCGGCCCGATACCCGAGGGGAGTCAACCGAAGATCGGCGTTATCTTGCCGTAACAAAATGCGATATTCGGCGCGGGAGGTGAACATTCGGTAAGGTTCGTCCACACCCTTGGTCACCAGATCGTCGATTAAAACACCGATATAAGCCTGATCCCGCCGAAGCACCAAAGGTTCCCGGTGGTGAATTTTCAGGTGCGCATTGGCTCCGGCGATCAATCCCTGTGCACCAGCCTCCTCGTACCCCGTGGTGCCGTTGATTTGACCTGCAAAGTATAGATTCCGGATCAACTTGGTTTCCAAGGTATGAACCAATTGCGTGGGCGGAAAATAATCGTATTCGATGGCATACCCCGGCCGGTAAATTCGAACGTTCTCAAATCCTTCGATTTGCTGCAAGGCCTCCACTTGAACCTGCCAGGGCAGGGAAGAAGAGAAACCGTTCAGGTAGTATTCGTGGGTACCGCGTCCTTCGGGCTCCAGAAAAAGTTGATGCTGTTCTTTATCGGCAAAAGTGCGTAATTTGTCTTCGATGCTCGGACAGTATCGTGGACCGATTCCCTGGATGGTTCCGTTGAATAGCGGCGAATCGGCAAAACCGGTCCGCAAAGTTTCGTGTACTGACAGGGAAGTATAGACCAAATAACAGGGTAATTGGTGGTCAACGGGCTGAATATCGGGATTGTAGGAGAATTTTTCCGGGTTCTCATCGCCATACTGCAGTTCCAGCCGGGAAAAATCGATCGAACGCCCGTCTATGCGGGCGGGTGTTCCGGTCTTCATACGGCCCACTTCGAACCCCAGCTCCCGGAGCTGTTCGCTCAATCCGTAGGAGGCCGGATCGCCGGCGCGGCCACCCGTGGTTTGAGCCCGGCCGATGTGCATCAGTCCGTTCAGGAAAGTACCGTTGGTAAGAATGACCGCCTGGGAATGAAACTCCACGCCGAGTGCTGTTTTAATTCCTTTAACTTGTTGATTTTCAATGATTAGTCGGACAGCAGAATCCTGCCACAAGGCAAGGTTGTTCATATTTTCCAATTCGTGGCGCCAAGTCAGGGAAAACTGTTGTTTGTCGCATTGGGCACGGGGACTCCACATAGCCGCCCCTTTGGAGCGGTTCAGCATCCGGAACTGCAGGGTCGAACGGTCGGTGATTTCCGCCATGCGGCCTCCCAATGCGTCGATTTCGCGAACGATTTGTACTTTGGCAACGCCTCCCACCGCCGGATTGCACGACATATTAGCGAATTTGGTCATATCCATGGTAATCAGCAGGGTTTGCGAACCCATCCGGGCCGCTGCCGCTGCCGCTTCGCAACCGGCGTGCCCGGCTCCTACCACGATGATGTCGTATTCAAATTTCATGTTGTACTCCCTCTATCCCGGCC
>JAJQAW010000378.1 GCA_021203585.1 Rikenellaceae bacterium | reverse complement strand
CTACCTCTTCGGTCGATCCGGACGGTAGTTTTGCCTTTGCTTTTTATCCGCAGCCGGAAGGATTTTATGGGCTCGGTATTCAGCCGCAACAAAGCAAAAACCGGTATGCGTTTTATTTCAAACCCGGAGACCGGCTATCGTTCCGGGTCACCGATACCGGCTATGAGCTGGCCGGCAAAAATACGCCCGAAAACCAGGAGATGGCGCGTTGGCAGCAATTCGTGGAGCCCTTGGACAACAAGTTGTTCGCATATACCGAAGCGGACGCGATGAGTACCTATATCGATTTTTTTCCGCTCTTCGAAGAACGGGAACAAGCCCTGGCGCAATACCCGGTGGTGAAGACGAAAAACGCCGCTTTCGATGAAATATTTCCGCGTTACCGGAACCTCGATTTTCTGGGCAAAGCCTCCACGTACATTTTTGCTCCGCGTACGGCTCACCCGCAGGGGGAAGATTACCCGGATTATTTTCGGTCGCTGGATATGGTATCACTGGGTCGGGAACCGCTGTTGCTGAACTATCCGGAGGGCGTGCGGCTGTACGCGCAGGTTCCCATGCTACGGATTATGGCCGATCCCGAATTAAGCCCCCAGGAGCGTTCGGCAAAATTATCCGGTGGACCGGAAGCTCTGTTATTGGCCGATGAGGAGTTGATGGAGCAGATCGATGCGGTGTTGCGGGGAGAATTGACCGTGATGTATGCCCGCAACAAGCGAAATATCGAAGCGTTCAATTTGTACGATGAGAAATTCGGCCGGTATGTGCTTACGGAGCAGCAGAAACAAGCCTACGCGGAGATACGCAATCCGTTGGCCAAAACCAATCCGGTTACCGCAGCCACCGATTTCGCGTTCCACGATCAAGAGGGCAATCGGGTGGCGCTGTCGGATTTCCAAGGCAAAGTGGTCTATGTGGATGTGTGAGCGACCTGGTGCGGACCTTGTAAGGCGGAACTTCCGCACCTGAAAAAACTGGAAGCCGAATACGAAGAAAACGACCAAATTGTCTTTCTCGGTGTCAGTACGGACCGTACCCGGGATAAGGAAAAATGGGAAAAATTCCTGGTCGATGAACAAATGCCCAGTATTCAACTTTTCGCGGGCGACGCGGCGCAGGAACAACTGCTCAAACCCTATCACATTACGGGTATTCCGCGCTTCATTCTGGTGGGCAAAGACGGCAATCTGATTTATGCCGATGCTCCGAGACCCTCTTCTCCGGAAATTCGAACCGTATTGAACCATGCGCTTCAATAAAAGCTGGGTGCGGCGAATTTCGATTTTTTTATTGCCGCTGTGCTTTCTCGTTCTTCTGCTCGCTCAGACTGCCGAAGGAATCCGGCAAACCTTAGCGGGATTATCCGCAGCGCTGAAAAATCAGGATACGGAGTCGGTGCAGGAATACCTCGCACCGAGTTTTTCCATTCATACCGCCCAATGGCCTTCGGCCAAAAGCTGGTTGGAGCGGATCCTGAACAGCCAATCCGTCGAATCGATCGAACTCGACGCACAGGAACCGGTAAATGCTGAGGACCCCCGCCTGGTCGGGGTGGTCCTTCGCTTTTCGGATCAGCGGGTGCGGCAGAGCCAGGCGGCTTTCGATGAAGAGAATCGACTGTTGTACCTCGATTTTTTTGACCGCTTATTCGGCAGCTCCCGTTTTCGGGAATCCCGGTATGTGGGCACTCTTCCATTCGAATTGGAGGGCCAATCGATCGTTCTGCCGCTCCGGTTGAACGACTTTCCCCAGACCTTTCGGTTTTTACTCGATACGGGCGCAGACGGCATGGCCATCCGGAAATCCCTGGCCGATTCTCTAAACCTGGATGTCGGCCACGTACAACAAGCCCATGTGGTCGGGGGACATCGGGAAGTGGAAATTTCCCACCGCAACCGGGTACATCTGTCCGATTCCATCGTGTTGGAGGAACAAAATATGGCGCTTTTTCCCGATTTCGGACCGGCACGACGGAATTATCGGTTTGAACCTCATTCGCCAGTATGTGGTTGCGGTGGATTACGACCGCCGGGAAATCGAATTGTTTACTTTCGGCCGCCGGCCGCCGGATGGCCTCGCCGTTCCGGTAACCACACCTTACGGTCTGATTATCTTGCCCTGTGCGGTCAACCTGACCGGCGATAAAGAAATCTCCGGTCAGGTCATCATGGATACCGGCGCCAATTATTACCTGATTCTATTCAGTTCCTTTGTGCGCAAAAACCGGTTGCTGTTGTCCGGTTTCCAACCGGAATCGCAGTCGGCTACGGTGAGCCTGGGAGTGACTACTCCGGTTTATAACGGACGGGCCGCCGAATTGCGATTGGGACCGGAACTGTACTACCGGGACGTACCGATCACCCTGCAGGCTTCTTCGAGTGGAGAATCCAACCGTGAAAACCTTCCGGACGGTTCTCTGGGGGTCGGATTTTTCAGCCGGTACAATTTTACGATCAATCTACTGCAGCAACGGATTTGCCTGCGGCCCCGTTCGGGGCTCGAGCCATAAAATACCCTGGGTCGGAATTACGGTGATGGAAAGGGGCGCCGTGGGGAAGGCGGCCCATTACGGTTTGCGGACGCGATCGTATCGTTCCACGGGGAGTTCCTGACCGGCCCCGCTCCTTTTCTCGGAATAGGATGCGAATCGAGTACCGATTACTTCCGCAGTCTTGTATCCGTGCCGGACTTCCGCTAATGTAGAAGTAGTTCGCCGATTCGGTCCGGATTTGAAC
>JAJQAW010000153.1:619-2744 GCA_021203585.1 Rikenellaceae bacterium | reverse complement strand
AAATTTTGTCTATTTTTGTTGTAACCCAACCTTGACTCGAATGAAAAAACTTAGTCTAATTCTGCTAATACTCCTCATTTCAGGCGGGGTAACCCCGGCCCAAGAGCGCGGTATTCCGGTGTATCTAGACGATGCGCAGCCGATCGAAAAGCGTGTCGAAGACGCGCTTTCCCGCATGACGCTCCAGGAAAAAATCGACATGATCCATGCCCAATCCAAATTCAGTACGCCCGGATGTCCTCGTCTGGGCATACCCGAATTATGGATGAGCGACGGCCCGCACGGCGTACGGATAGAAATCGAATGGGATACCTGGAAACACGCGGGCTGGACGAACGATTCCTGTACCGCTTATCCGGCGCTAACCTGTTTGGCGGCGACCTTCAACCGGGACCTGTCCTGGCAATACGGCAACGCGCTGGGCGAGGAGGCCCGCTACCGAAAAAAAGACCTGATCCTCGGCCCGGGTGTGAATATTTACCGCACTCCGTTCAACGGACGAAATTTCGAATACATGGGAGAAGACCCTTATCTGGTGGCCCAGATGGTCGTACCGTATATTCAGGGGGTACAGCGGAACGGGGTAGCCGCAACCCTGAAGCATTACGCACTCAATAATCAGGAGACCTGGCGCAACCATATCGATGTACAGGTCAGTGACCGCGCACTGTACGAGATTTACCTGCCCGCCTTCCAGGCCGGTGTCCAGCAGGGCGGAGTCTGGTCGGTGATGGGAGCTTACAACAAATACCGGGGCCAATATACGACTCACCACGAGCGATTGGTCAACGAAATATTGAAGGGCGAGTGGGGTTTCGACGGCGCCTTTATTACCGATTGGGGCAGCGCCCACGATACCCGCCAGGCGGCCTTATACGGTCTGGATATCGAAATGGGAACCAAAACCGACGGATTGACCAGCAGCGTGGACAACGCCTATGACGATTATTACCTGGCACGGCCTTATCTCGAATTGATCCAAAGCGGGGAACTGCCGGAATCCGGATTAGACGACAAGGTGCGTAGGGTACTGCGGCTGACCTTCCGAACCTCGATGAATCGGAACCGCCCGTGGGGGAGTTTCTCGTCGCCCGAACACCTTGAAACGACACGCCGCATTGCCGAAGAAGGGATCGTATTACTGAAAAACGACGGGTTTTTCCCCGTTCCGCAGGGTCGGTACCGGAAAATTGCAGTGATCGGTGAAAATGCCACACGCCCGCTGACCACCGGCGGCGGGTCTTCGGAATTGAAAGTCCGGAAAGAGGTTTCTCCGTTGGAAGGAATCCAGCAGTTATACGGCAAAGAAAATGTGGTTCATGCCATGGGATATGGTTCCGGGCCGTCTTCCTACGGGAAAGTGCGTCCTTCGCCTTATGATGCGGAAAAACTGAAAGCCGAGGCCATTGAAACTGCTAAAAATGCGGATGTGGTCCTCTTTTTCGGCGGACTCAATAAAAGCCATGAGCAGGACTGTGAAGCCGGCGACCGGGTAACCTATAATCTGCCGTTCGGACAGGATGAACTGATCGAAGCCCTGCTTGACGTGAATCCGAATATGGGGATTATCCTGCTGAGCGGCAACGCGGTGGCTACCCCGTGGCTCGACCGAGTTCCGGGATTGATGCAGGGGTGGTTTTTGGGATCGGAGACCGGACACGCGCTGGCCCGTGTGATCAGCGGAAAGGTGAATCCTTCGGGTAAACTGCCGTTTAGTTTTCCGATGCGGATCGAGGATAACGGGGCGCACCACTTCGGTACGCTCTCTTATCCCGGCGACAGCATCCGGCAAGTCTATATGGAGGATATCTATGTCGGTTACCGCTGGCACGATACTAAAAACATTCCGGCCCGGTTCCCGTTTGGCTACGGTCTTTCCTATACTACGTTCGAATACGGGGAAATCCGGACCGATAAGCAGGAATATATGCCGGATGAAACGATCCGGGTTAGTATGACTATCCAAAATACCGGTGCGGTAGACGGAGCGGAAGCGGTTCAGATTTACGCATCGCAACGCAATCCGACCCTGGAGCGGCCGGCAAAAGAGTTGAAAGGATTCGAAAAAGTCTATCTGCGAGCCGGGGAAAAACAAACGCTCCGAATTTCCATACCCGTCCGGGAT
>JAJQAW010000153.1:0-609 GCA_021203585.1 Rikenellaceae bacterium | reverse complement strand
GTCCGGGATTTAGCTTTTTACGATGATCGAAAGCAGGCATGGGTCGTGGAACCGGATGTATTTTCCATACAAAGCGGCGCCTCCTCGGCTGAAATAAAAAGCTCGGTCGACATCTCCATCCGGGAGATGGAATGATTTCGATCCGGGACCTGAATTACCGGCCTTCGCCTGCCGAGTCAAAAACGAGCCGTCTGTCATCGGACAGACGGCTTCTTTTATCCAGTCATCGCAGTGGGGGGGCGTACGTTTCCCACCGGTAATAAATCCGCCATTCCGCGGGTTTTGTCGTGGACTTCCGGTCGAAGGGTTTTTCCAGTAGATGGATCGATGGGATTCTCTCAATGAGAGGGTATCCACTATGTTGTACAAAGTATCATTGAAGATAATTAAATAAATTATTTTTCTTTCGGCTGTAAATAATAAAAAAGGACGTATATTTGACACAGAAAGTCCGATTGTTCCTGCGCGATTCGAAGAGGGCGCTTTTCCTGGTTTCGAGCGCAGGGAGACGGAGCTGGTTTGAAAATTCAAGCTCTAAAACCGGACCTCCCTTCTGAAAACTTTCCATCCGGGATCAAGCGGGTAATCTGGAGTAGCCCCGCATATCCG
>JAJQAW010000295.1 GCA_021203585.1 Rikenellaceae bacterium | reverse complement strand
CAGCCATACCATGGGGCCGCGCCAGGCCGCGCAAATTTTCTCCGCCCGGCATCCGGCGGCAGTCCGCTTTCAGGTCACTTTATACGGTTCCCTGGCCGCAACCGGCAAAGGCCACTTGACCGACCGGGCGATTCTGGAGGTCCTGGAACCGATCGCCCCGACCACGATCCATTGGAAGCCGGAAACTTTCCTGGAATTTCATCCCAACGGTATGCGCTTCGAAGCGTTCGACGCTCCGGGAAACCGGCTGGAAAGCTGGACCATTTTCAGCGTGGGAGGCGGCGCCCTGGCTAATCCGGACCAACTTCCGGAAGATAAAGTCCAAATCTATCCTCACTCCACCCTGGCACAAATTCAAAGGTACTGCGAGACCAACGGCTTGTCCTTCTGGGAATATGTCCAGCAGCACGAAGGCGAGCAGATTTGGGCCTATCTCGAGCGGGTGTGAGAAACCATGAAAGCGGCCATCGACCGGGGGATTGAAGCGGAAGGAGTGCTTCCCGGCGGATTGGGCCTTCGACGCAAAGCGGCTTCCTATTTTGTCAAAGCCAACGGATACACGGGGGCCATGCAAAACCGAGGGTTGGTATACGCCTATGCCCTGGCCACTTCGGAAGAAAACGCGGCGGGCGGTAAAATCGTTACGGCGCCCACTTGCGGTTCCTGCGGAGTACTGCCCGCCGTGCTGTTTCATCTGAAACAAAGCCGGGATTTTCGGGAAATCCGGATTTTACGGGCCCTGGCCACGGCGGGATTGATCGGCAATGTGGTGAAACGGAACGCATCCATCTCGGGAGCCGAAGTGGGCTGCCAGGGAGAGGTCGGCGTGGCCTGCGCCATGGCCGCCGCAGCCGCCTGCCAACTTTTCAGAGGGACGATCTCGCAAATCGAATACGCGGCTGAAATGGGATTGGAACATCACCTCGGACTGATCTGCGACCCGGTGTGCGGATTGGTGCAGATTCCCTGCATCGAACGCAACACTTACGCCGCAGCCCGGGCGTTGGATGCTAATATTTACGCTACTTTTTCCGACGGCAAACACCGGGTGAGTTTCGACCGCGTGGTCGCGGTCATGAAACAAACCGGACACGACTTGCCCAGCCTGTACAAAGAAACTTCGGAGGGTGGGTTAGCAAAAATTTGAAGTCCGAACGGATCGCGTTTCCCCAGCCGAACTGCCCTTTAATTTTTCCATCGATTCGGATAGCACCCACTCTGAGGCGGATTTAGATCCCGCCGGGGTGTGAACCGTTATCCGTGTGCATACAGTGCCCGGACGCTCACTCCGAATCCGGAACCGACATGCAGGATACCGATCCGAGCGAAGAAAATTTTTTTATGAAAAACCGGCGCCGACCGCTCCCTCGTTCCGGGAAGGGCGCGATAATCCCGAAAACGGGTAGGCTGTTCCCCGGGCCGTAACAGCTACGAGCTGGCCCGCAGGTATTGATCCGGTGAAGGCCCAAATCCCATTCAAGAATATGTACGCGGATAGCGTAAAATAATGGCCAGTACCGAGAATAAACCGACCGCCATCGGATAATAGAGATAAGGTACCACCGACACCGGCGAGATGCCGGCCAATCCGGCAGCCATCAACAGCTGGGCTCCATAAGGAAGGATTCCCTGCACAAAACAGGAAAAAGTATCGAGCAGACTGGCGGTTTTTCGGGCGTCGAGTCCGAAGCGATCCGAAATATTCTTTGCAATGCCGCCCACGGTAATGATGGCGATCGTGTTGTTGGCCGTACAAACATTGGCGATGCTGACCAGGGCGGCAATACTCAATTCCGCCCCGCGTTTGCCGGTCACCTTCCGGGTAAGCCGGGTAATGATATAATCAATTCCCCCCTGGGCTCGGATCAGTTCGAGCAAACCTGCAGCCAGGAGCGTCACGATAATTAACTCTCCCATTCCGGTAATTCCCTGCCCCAGCGCCCCGAACCAATCGAAAAAACCGAATTCGCGATCGAAAAAACCGACCAACCCCGTGGAAAGGATTCCGATCAGCAACACCACCGTAACATCGATCCCGATCATTGCCAAAACCAATACCAGCAGGTAGGGAATGACTTTGATCCACTCGATGGGCGGCAACTCGGGGGGAACCTGTAAACCCGTTCCCAACAGGATATAAGCCGCCAGCATCAGGACTGCCACCGGAATGACAATCAGGCTGTTTACCCGAAACTTATCTTTCATGGCCACTCCTTGGGTCCGCGTCGCTGCAATCGTGGTGTCCGAAATAAAAGACAAATTATCTCCGAAAAGAGCCCCGCCCACCACCACGGCCACCATAAACGGGAGTCCGGCACCAGTCTGTGCGGCGATTCCGGCCGCAACAGGAGTCAGGGCTACCACCGTACCCACGGATGTGCCGACGGAGAGGGAAATGAAACAGGAAGCCAAAAAAATGCCCGCGATCAACAGGGAATCCGGAATCACGCGGAGGGTGAGATTGACCGTCGCCTCGATCGCTCCCATAGCGGCCGCCGACCGGGTGAAAGCGCCGGCCAGGATAAAAATCCAGATCATCAGCAGCACATTCTGATCGGCGGCGCCCGAAGAAAAAACCGCTAAGCGTCCTTTCAACGGTAAGCCGGTGAAAACCGCAACGGCAAATACCGCAGCAAACAGGAAGGCGACCGAAATCGGCACCGCATAAAAGTCTCCGGCCAACAGCGCCAGGACCAAATACAGCAGCAGGAAACCCATCAACGGAGAGAGCGCCATCCATCCCGGG
>JAJQAW010000146.1 GCA_021203585.1 Rikenellaceae bacterium | reverse complement strand
GTACACGGAAAACCGGTTAATACCGGGTTTTCCTTTTTTTATTGGCGTATAGCCGCAACGCCCGGAAGTTCTTTACCTTCCATATATTCCAGCAAAGCGCCGCCGCCGGTCGAAACGTAGCTCACTCGGTCGGCCAGCCCGAATTTATTGATGGCCGCCACCGAGTCGCCGCCGCCTACCAGGGAGAATGCTCCGTTGGCCGTGGCCTGGGTAATGGCTTGGGCGACAGCCTGTGTACCGCCTGCGAATTTATCCATTTCAAATACCCCTACCGGACCGTTCCACAGGATGGTTTTCGATTCGGCGATCACGGATTTAAAAGCTTCGATGGCCTGTGGACCGGCATCCATTCCCATCCATCCGTCGGCGATGTCGTTCGAGGCGCATACTTGCGTATCGGCGTCTTCGGCGAATTTATCGGCACACAGCGAATCCTCCGCCATGACGATTCTTACTCCCAACTCCCGGGCTTCGGCCAGAATCGCATGTACGGTGTCGAATTGGTCGGCTTCGCACAAAGAGTTTCCGATCTTACCGCCCTGCGCGGCGAAGAACGTGTAGGTCATCCCGCCTCCGATGATCAGGTTGTCCACTTTCTGGAGAAGATTTTCAATGATCGTAATTTTGGACGATACTTTCGAACCTCCGATTATGGCCGTATAAGGTTTGGTCGGATTTTCCAACACTTTGTCGACTGCCTTGATCTCGTTTTCCATGATGTATCCGAATATTTTGTCGTTCGGGAAATAGGCTGCGATCAAAGCCGTCGAGGCGTGTGCCCGGTGGGCCGTGCCGAAGGCGTCGTTGATGTATACATCGGCCAATGAGGCCAGTTTTTTAGTGAACTCTTTTTGGCTCTCCTTCAGCGCTTTTTTCGCTTCCGCTTTTTCCTCCTCGGTAGCGCCTTCGGCCAACCGGGGTTTACCCTCTTCTTCGGGATAGAAACGGAGGTTTTCCAGCAATAGAACTTCGCCCGGCTTCAGCGCGGCCGCTTTTTCCACCGCTTCGGCGCCCACGCAATCATCGGCAAATTGAACCGGAACACCCAGGTCTTTTTCTACGGTCGGAATAATATGCCGGAGCGAGAATTTCGGATCCGGATTTTTCTTCGGACGGCCCAAGTGCGACATTAGGATTACCGAACCGCCTTCGGCGAGCACCTTCTGAATCGTCGGAACCGCCGCCCGGATGCGGGTGTCGTCGGTCACTTCGAACCGGTCGTTCAGGGGTACATTGAAGTCCACCCGGATAATGGCTTTTTTGCCCTTGAAATCATACGTGTCGATGGATTGCATAATTTTTTTATTAAGCGTTAAACGTTTACAATACTGGCCGTAAATTTATTGAAAAATTTTCGTAATTCATAACCCGTACCATACAGGCCGGACACCTGTTCGAAACGGGATATTCACTCCCTTTGCGGACCCTCCAAACCGGGAGAACCGTTTTTTTAAGCGGGCAACTGTACCGCTTCGCTATTCCCCGAACGGACCGGCGCTGCGCTTGTCCCTGACTGTTTTTTCGGGTTTTCGATCATCCGGATCGAATTTATTACGGACTACCAGGGCCCCTAACAGGAAAGATAGCAGGAGCATAACCAGGGTCAGAACGAGCCATTCGGCTGCGGAAAATTCGGTTCTCAAATATTTGAAATCACTGAATTCTTTTCTTTTCCACAGGGAAATATTCCATAATTCGGGTTGTTTTTCTATGGAGTCCGCGAGATAATAAAAAACGGTGTTTACGATTCATCGGACAAGGGAAGCCGAACCTTCATCTGCAGAGCGGATTGCCTCTGTGCCTGGGTTTTATATTCGGAGGGAGTGATGCCGTACTTTTGTTTAAAACTGCGGCTAAAATAGCGGGAATCGCTGAATCCCACCATGTAAGCGACCTCCTTCATGCTGTATTGTCCTTCCAGGATTAACTTGGCGGCCCGTTGGATGCGGAACTCCCAGATAAACTCGAGCGGAGATAATCCGATCAGGGTTTTTGAGCTTTTTATAAAGCAGCGAATAGGTAAATCCGGAAACGGAGCATAAATCCTCCACCGTGATGTCCGAGGCGCTGAGGTGTTCCTCCAGATAGGCCATCAGTTTGTCGAGGCACTCCCTGTCCTTCGGAGAGGTTTGATCCGGCTGCATTTGCAAGTTGGTTACGGCGAACAAGGAGGAGCGGTAGATGGCGTGGAGCCGTTCCCGTTGACGCAGGATGCTTTCGATCCGGGTTTGGAATATTTCCGAATTGAACGGTTTGGTAATGAAGGCTTCTACTCCGATGCGGTACAATTGGGCCTGTATCTTGGAATCGCTTTTAGCTGTCAGGATAATGACCGGAATATAGCTGGTTTTGATGTCGTCCTTCAGTTCCCGGATGAATTCGATGCCGTCCATTTCCGGCATCATCAAGTCGGAAATGATCAGGTCGGGAAGTTCTTCCCGGGCTTTTTGCAGTCCGATTTTACCGTTGCAGGCTTCCGATACTTCGTGTGCGGGCCTGAGCAACCGGCGAAGGTATTGCCGCAGGTCCGGATTATCCTCGACCACCAATACTTTTTTCATCCAATTGACCTCGGTAGCTGCAGAAACCGAACGATTATTTTCGTCCTCCACAGACTGCTCCACGAACGTAGGAGCCGGAGGAAATCCTCGATCATTTAAGGTTCCTTTTTTGACCTCTTCGCGTGCTACGGTTAATTCGGATATATCCAATTGCAACCGTACGGTGGTTCCGTTTCCGGGCCGGCTTTCGAA
>JAJQAW010000324.1 GCA_021203585.1 Rikenellaceae bacterium | reverse complement strand
AGATCCGCGCTGGTTACCTTAAACCGATAGCATTCCTAATTAAAGAATTAAAAACAAGAAAAATGAATAAAAGATACTTTATTCTTACGCTTTGCCTGGGATTGTAGATGTCCATGGTATTTCCGCTCCAGGCTCAAGAGACTCGTACAGTCTCTGCGACGGTGGTTTCCGCTACAGATAACCAGCCCATTGCAGGAGCTTCGATCATTGTGACCGGAACAACCAGAGGTGTGGTAACAGGAGCGGATGGTACTTTTACTCTTTCAGTTCCGGAAGGTTTGACGCTTACCGTTTCTTTCGTGGGATATGAAACCTGAATTGTCGGTGATCTTTCCATCACAAGAATTGCCCTTCAGGAAGATGCTTTTGAGATAGAAACGGTAGTGGCCGTCGGTTACGGTACCCAGAAATTGGAACACCTGACCGGTTCCATTGCGGTGATCAATCCCGAGGAGATCAAAGATTTAGCCACCGGTGACCTTTCTTCCGCTTTATCGGGAATGGTTCCGGGTTTGAGCGTATCGGGAGGATTGACCCGTCCGGGAACGGCTGCCACCTTGAGCATTCGGCAAGCCGAAGCGTCGCGTTCGCTGACTACGACCTACGATACGGATGAAAGTCCGCTGTATATCATCGATGATTTCGAAGCTACGCAGGATCAATTCAACAACCTGAATCCGAATGAGGTCGAAAGTATTTCCGTGCTGAAAGACGCAGCCGCCTCGGTATATGGGGTGCGTGCTGCGCAGGGAGTTATTCTGGTTCGAACCAAGCGCGGTCAGATCGGCGCTCCGAAAATATCATACCAGGGTCAGTTCGGTTTTACCGACCAGATTAAAAAGGTGAAAATGCTGAACGCGTACGATTACGGCGTATTATGGAATGCCACTCGGATGGCTGAAAGTACGGGGGATACGGAAATCAATACTTCCAACGACCTTTTCCAGTATGAAGAGTTGCAGGCTATGAAAAATCTCAACTACAACCTGCTGGACGATGAATGGAAAATGGGCTTTACTCAGCGTCACAGTGTAAATATCAGCGGCGGTACTGAAAAAGCGCGTTATTTCGGTAGCATCTCTTACTACGACCAGGATGGTAATTTGGGAAATCTAGATTACAACCGCTGGAATTACCGTGCGGGTATGGATACCAAGATCGGCGAATGGTTCAGTGCGACCCTTCAGCTGTCGGGAACCTACAGCAATAAAACCGGAGCGTTGAGCAAAGTGGGCGGATCGAATCAAGAGACCGACTATAACATGCTTCTGACCAATCCGCGGTACATTCCGGCTTCTATCGATGGTAGGCCACTGCTTCGCTATGGGGTTTCCAATTCTTACAAAGCGAATGCACAACGGTATAATTATGAAGCCGCTTACAATTCCGGCAACTATTCCAAGCAGACTGCGCAAAACATGCAGATCGGTCTTTCGTTGGAGCATGATTTCGGTTGGACGGGTATCCTGCGTGGATTGAAAATGTCGGTTCGTTACGCAAAAACTCTGGATAACAGTAATTCCAATGAGGTTTCTACGGATTATACCTTGTATCGGATGATCGAACGCGGTTCTGCCGGTTTAGGATTAAGCCATGGACACCTCTATACCGGAAGCGATATCAACCTGGATCCGGATAATTTCGAAGCGGTAGTCATTAAAAGCGGATCGACCGATGGGTTGGGCAGCAGCTACCTGCGCCGCCATATGATCAGCGCTAATCGCTACCAGCTCAACTTTATCACCAGCTATGCCCGAGACTTCGGACTGCACAGCGTAAGCGGACTGTTTACGATTGAAAAAGCCGAACGGGAAGAGGAGTATGTTTGGGGTAATGTCCTGGATCCCTATGCCTTCCACGATGGCCAGTCCCAATCGGCAACCGGTACTCAAACCACGGAATTTGGCCGCAGCGAGAGCGGTATTCTTTCTTACGCCGGCCGTATCAACTATTCTTACGACGATAAATACCTGTTCGAATTCCTGATTCGTGCCGATGCTTCTACGGTGTTTGCTCCGGAAAATTACTGGGGAGTTTTCCCGTCGGTTTCTGCCGGATGAATTATGACCCGCGAAGATTGGTTTAATGCCAAAGGAATCGACTTCCTGAAATTCCGTGCTTCTTGGGGTCTTACCGGTAAAGATAATATCGATAACTGGGGATGGCTGCAAACTTATGGGATGAACAATTACTATGGAGCGGTTTTCGGAACTTCAATGTCTAACCCCATTGGATCCGGTATCAGTATGTCGCAGGCACCTAATCGTAATGCGCATTGGGATAAAAACTACAAAACCAATTTCGGGTTCGACCTGCGTACTTTGCGCAATCGTCTGTCGGTAGGTTTTGATTTCTATTACGATATGGGCCGGGAGATGTTCGCTCAGCGAAGAGGAGCGGATCTTCCCTCTACGGTCGGTTCGCCGTTGACTCCGGACAACTACGCGGAAATGGATATGTGGGGTATCGAGTTGGCCTTGGGCTGGAAAGACCGAATCGGACCGGATTTCAGCTATTTTGTCAATGTGAATACCGGTTATAGCGACAACAAAGTGAAAAAAGCGTATTGGCAGGAGGGTATCGATAAAGTACAGCCCAACGGTCGTATCGATACCGGACGCTGGGGATACGAATGCTTGGGTATTTTCCAGACCTATCAACAGATTGCCGAATATTTTGCGGACAATCACATTACCAGTTATATGGGTTACTCGATAGATGGTTTTAATCCGGGTATCTTCATCTATAAAGATCAA
>JAJQAW010000266.1 GCA_021203585.1 Rikenellaceae bacterium | reverse complement strand
TGCCAATTCTCAAAAAAACGACGGTTATCCGTCGTTTTTTTATGGGGACCTTTTTTCGACGGCCTGCGATCCTCGGCCGGAAGCCCTCCGGCCGGTGCGGATTTCTACTCCAGCGGAGATCGTTTCCGGGAAAACCCAGGTAATCTTTTCTTAGTTTATAGGAATTTTAAATACCGGCGACCGAAAAACAAGCCGGTTTGCAGCATGGTATAACCCGCAGCGACCGCGCCGTTTCTCCGATTTTCTGCTCCGCTGTTATACTAAAACTGTCCGACGTACACGTTGGATTTACAAATGATTGGTCCGTGCGGGCGCCCGGGATTTCCCGCCGGAGGGGGGAATCGGATCCCCGCCGTCGGACCGAAAACCGTTCGCAAAGGGTGGTTTCCTTGGGCCAAGGTTTGCTTAATCCCTAAAATTCGCTATTTTTGTTAGGTGATAAAGCGACCCGGATACGAAACAGAACTTATCCCATATGACTGGAAAAATTAAATTACTTCTATTGGCAGTATCCCTGCTGGCCGTCTCGTGTGGCCGGGGAGATCAGGTAACGATCAAAGGAACCTTCAGCGGAGTCAGTGAAGGACCGGTGTACCTGGACCGAATCGGTATGAATGTGACGCACTTAGTGGATACGGCTCTTACCGATGCCAAGGGGCGGTTTTCATTCACCGTTTCACTGACCGATAAGCAACCCGCTTTTTTTAATCTCCGGTGTAAGGACCAGGCTATTGTCCTGTTGCTTTCCCCCGGGGAAAAAGTGGAGGTTAAATCACTGGGTAATCTGGCTAACAATTACCTGGTCGAAGGTTCTCCCGGTTCGGAAGAACTCAAAGAACTCAATTTGATGCTGCTCTCGAATCGTCGGTCGCTCGATTCGCTGGCATACGTCTACCAAACGCTCGATCCGCAGGATACGGCCATGCATTCCGCGCTTCAACAATACACGCGGCTCTTTATCCGGCAGAAACGCGACATTATCGGTTTTGTGGTTCGACACGCCACGTCGCTTTCTTCGGTCTATGCGCTTTATCAGCGGATGCCCAATGGAGAGTGGTATTTTAGGGACAGCCGGGATATGGTCTATTTTCAGATGGTGGCCGATTCCCTGCAAACGCGGTATCCTCAATCGCCGCATGTGGTTTCTTTGCTCAAAGATGTCAAGCAGATGAACGACAATGTGGCCCTGTTAGAAATGCTTGAAAAGGCGGCGGTGTCGAGTTTGGGCTATCCGGATGTCAATCTTCCGGATGTGCTGGGCAACCGGGTGAAAATGTCTTCGCTGGACGGTAACGTGATTTTGCTCGATTTCTGGGTTTCGGATGCGCCGGAAAGCCGAATGCTCAATGCGGAACTCCAGCAAATTTATTCCGCCTATCACGAGAAAGGATTTTCGATCTATCAAGTAGCCCTCGATACGGATAAATTCCGATGGATCACGGCCGTTCAAGAGCAGCGGTTGCCCTGGATCAGCGTATGTGATTTCAAAGGCATGAATTCACCGGCGGTACGAACGTACAACGTAGCCCGTTTGCCGGCCAATGTGTTGATCGACCGACAGAGAGAAATTGTGGCCCGGAATATTCCGATGGATCGACTCGAAGCCGAGCTGCGGAAACACTTATAACCGGCGAACTCCGCGGATGGCTTATTATTTTGTATCGGATGTCCACGCAGGACTGGTGTTGGACGGGATTCCCACTCGCGCGGCGGAGCGCTTTACGGCATGGCTCGATGCGGTCTCTGCTGATGCTCGAGCGGTTTTCCTGCTGGGGGATATTTTTGATTTTTGGTTCGAATATCCACAGGCCGTTCCTTCCGGCTACGAGCCGGTCTTGGAACGCTTCAAACAACTGACCGCGAAAGGAATTCAACTCCATTTTTTCCCGGGAAACCACGATATGTGGACCCTGGACTACCTGAGCCGGGAATGCGGTGTCATAATACATCCGCGGGCCCTGAGCTTGAAGCTCTGCGGACGGCAGGTATATATGGAACACGGTGATCTGCGGAGTATCGGTAGTTTCGGCGAACGGGTGATGCAGGGGATTTTCCGTAGCCGTGCCGCTCAAAAAATCGGCCGTACGCTGGTTCCATACTCCCGAATGATGGCCTTTGGTACCAATTGGTCCCGTTCTAACCGTGCCAAACACACCCGGATTTATCCCTTTCGGAAAGAAGAGAAGGGGATAGTCCGCTTTGCTCGGCGGTATCTGAAAAAAAATGAAGTCGATTTATTTGTTTTCGGCCATCTGCATACCCCTATGGCTTATCGGATATCCGACCGCACGGCCCTTTATATTTTAGGGGACTGGATCTTGGAGCGGCCCGCCGTGTACGGCCGGCTGGATCGATCCGGTTTTTCCCTTTGCCATTGGTAAGAATGCCCTCTTACGGTAGGTCCGTGATCGACCCCGGTAAGACCTGCTCTTCGAGGAGACTCTTTTGGCGGGAGTTCCGGGTACTCGGCCGGTTTTTCCTTCCTTATAAAAACATCCGTTTGCCATACTCGGAAGGATCCAGTTTCCGCAAGATTCGGCAGGGATTCCCGGCCGCAATCACATGTGGGACGGAATGTCTCGGGTCACTACACTGCCTGCGCCGATTACCGTACAATCTCCGATCGTGACCTTGGGCAGGATGATGCTTCCGCCGCCGATCCACACCTGATTACCGATCCGGATCGTACCTGCAAATTCCTGTCCCGAATACCGAAGCACCGGATCGGTGGGGTGGTAAGCCGTATAAATCTGGAC
>JAJQAW010000228.1 GCA_021203585.1 Rikenellaceae bacterium | reverse complement strand
AATCCAGCGGCATTGAACTCAAGTACAGCAACGAAAACGGCCGTGGGAGAAGGGTAAGCCGTCCGGGATATTTCTTCTTCCGGCCTTCCGCCGAAGAGAATACGGGAGCGGCGGTGATCATCTGTCCGCCGGGAGGATACGGATACCACACGTACGAGATCGCGGGTTTTCAATTGGCCAAATGGTTTAACACCATGGGCATTAACGCTTTTGTATTGATCAGTCGGCTTCCCCATTCACCCGATTTACAGGAGCGGTATACCGGACCGCTGACCGATGCCCAACGGATGATCAAACTGATTCGCCTTCAGGCCGGTTTGTGGAATATCGACCCGCAAAGGGTGGGTGTCATGGGAAGTTCCGCAGGGGGATACCTGGCCGCCACCTTATCCACCTGCGAAGAAGATTTTTCCCACATCGGCGATGGTTGCGACGGCATTCCGGTCAGGCCCGACTTTACGATACTCGTCTCCCCGGTCATTACCCTCCAGGGACCGTGGGCTCATTCGGGAAGTCTCCGCAATTTACTGGGAGATGAGCCATCCGAGCAGCTGCAAATTCGCTTTTCGGCTGACCGACAAGTCACCCCCCGGACCCCGCCCGCCTTTTTGGTGCATGCAGACGACGATCGGACGGTTTCGGCCTGGAACAGCCTATCCTATTTCACGGCGCTCAAACATGCGGGTATCCCGGCCTCCTTGCATATTTTTCCCCAGGGCGGACATTCCATCTCCCTGCGCGGTAATCCGGGAAGTACCCGGCTGTGGACCGAACTGTGCGAAGCGTGGTTAAAAGAGATTCAAATCATAGAATAACAATGGCAAAAAAAGAGATCGGCTACAACGAAGCCATCCGGGAAGTGGAAGAAATTCTGGAAAAACTGAACAACGAAGAATTGGATGTGGATCAACTGGCGACAAAAGTGAAACGGGCCGCGGAGTTGATCGGCCTGTGCAAAGAAAAACTCCGCAAAGCGGAGGCGGAGGTGGCCAAAGTGATCCAAAACGAAACCTCGGAATAGATTACCCCCTTTCCTACGAAACTTTGGGAAATAAGACGGACGACCGTTAAATAGAACCGGGACGGTTTACCGGGCGGCGCCTTCGGACGCCCTGCAGCAGATTTCGGACCGCACCGCGTATGCTCGCAGGGTGCCCCTAACCGGTGGAACCGGGAAATCCGAAGGGTGTAGCTGTTACACGGAGTCCCAAGGAGGTATCATCGACAAACGGATCATTTCCCGGGTCGGTTTCACGGGTATATGCCGCGGGCATAGGTGAACTGCCCCGTTTGGCCGCTTGGCCTCAACATACCGGTATTGACCACCGCGCAGGCGGTGAAGGGCGGATTGACCCGCACCCCACATGCAGTATTTCCCCTCAAACCAGTGCAAACCGATCGCCTTATTTTAGGAATTGCACGGAAGCCGGAACTCCGCTGCTCTGAGTAAAGGGACGGGAGTGTGACGGTTTATTTCCCCCGATACATACCGGCGCCATTCGGGCATCCCGACCTTCTCATCGGTCCCATTACCCGTGTAACCAAGGAATGGAAGGCTAAAAAGAAATAAAAAACACCGTTGAAGCCGGTGCAGAAACGATCGGGCAATCCTTTGGGCAGCTCCCTACGCTTTTTTCCCCTGCAATTTTTTTATAGCTTTGCCCGAAACCAAACGAATCACATCATGCTCTCTCTTAAATTTTTAGCCGGATGGGCCGGCATGCTGGCATTCTCGTTCGCCGCTGGGGCCTCGGAACCTCCGGTATTCCGGATGGAAGTTTTTCCGGAACAGGAATTAGCCCGGATCAATCCCGCGATGTATGGCGTTTTTTTCGAAGATATCAATTTCGGCGCCGACGGAGGATTGTATGCGGAACTGATCAAAAACCGCTCTTTCGACTTCCCGCATCCTTTTACGGGATGGACTCCCTTCGGAGATGTTCGGATTGGCACGAAATCCCCCTGCTTCGAGAACAATCCCAATTACATCCGTTTACCCTTGGAACCCGGCTCGCTGTCCGGCTCCGGCTTGGACAACGAAGGCTTCCGGGGAATCGGACTGCACAAAGGCGCGGATTACCGGCTTTCTTTTTATGCCCGTGCAGCCGGAAGCGGCCCTGCCACCCTGCGGTTTGAACTGGTGGATTCCCGCAACAATAACCCGAAAAAGATCGACGTGGAAATCAATGGACCCGATTGGCAAAAATACAGCGCGAACTTAACCTCTCCATTCACCGATGCCCGTTCGCGCCTTCGGGTGCGGTTGATTTCTAAGGGGAAAACGGTCGATGTGGACCACATCTCACTGTTTCCGGTCGATACTTGGCACGAACGGGATAACGGCATGCGCAGGGACCTGGCCGAAGCCTTGTGCGAACTGAATCCGGGAGTATTCCGTTTCCCGGGAGGTTGTATCGTAGAGGGAACCACCCTGGAAACCCGGTACCAGTGGAAACATTCGGTCGGAGCGGTGGAAAACCGTCCGCTCAACATCAACCGATGGATGTACACCTTCCAACATAAATTTTTCCCGGACTATTTTCAAACCTACGGACTGGGATTTTACGAATATTTCCTGCTGGCCGAAGATTTCGGAGCTGAACCGCTTCCGGTATTGTCCTGCGGAATCGCCTGCCAGTATGAAACCGGGGAGTTGGTTCCGCTGCAGGAACTGCAACCCTACATCGACGATGCGCTCGATCTGATCGAATTTGCCAATGGCGATGCCCATACCGAATGGGGCCGGGTAAGGGCTGAAATGGGTCACCCGGAAC
>JAJQAW010000165.1 GCA_021203585.1 Rikenellaceae bacterium | reverse complement strand
GTGTACAACGTTACCGGTCGGAAAAATGCTCATTCGGTCTATTACAAACAGGAAGACGGTACCATCCGGGGGTATAAACTCTCCATTTTCGGAGCGGCTATTCCTTACGTTTCGTATAATATTAAATTTTAAAAGGAGCAGAAGCCATGTCCACTTTCAACACGCTCGGTTATTTTTTCGGCGCTCTCTGGGTGACTTTCGGCTGGAGTTCCTGTATCTCGGAATACGAACATCCGGATGTGGAGAACGTATCCGGCATCCTGGTGGTGGAAGGACCGATCACCAACGATACGACCTTCATTCGGTTGAGCCGGAGTGTGGAATTATCCGAATCCATCTCCTCCGCTCCGGTAATTAATCACGCCCAGGTTACGATCGAAACGGACCGGGGCGAGGTGTTTAGTCCGATTATGGCCCCGGAAGGAGGGCAGTATACCTTTCTGACCGGCGAACTGCAAGCGCAGAGCCGGTACCGGGTCAACATCGAACTGGACGATCATACCTATGTTTCGGAATACCTCGAACCGTTGTTCACACCGGAGATCGAATCGATCAATTTATATAAACGAGCGCCGGGGGAACCGGTGCATCTGCGGGTAAATACCCAAAACCAAGAAGAGGCCTCCCGCTTTTATATGTGGTCCTACGAAGAGGTGTGGGAGTACGCAGCTCCCCTGCAGGCCAATGCCTCGCAATACCCGCTTACCAATGCGGATTGTGAAACATACGGATGGCGGGAAATTACCCAGTACGATCCCTACAGCCCCTATTATTACTGTTGGTCGTTCGGAAAGTCCCGGACTTTTCTACTGGGTTCTTCCGTCAAATTGTCGTCCAACCGGATTGAAAATCTATCCTTGGCCCAATTCGATGCCGCCTCGCTGCGCTTTACTTTGTTGTACTACGTAAAAGTCAGACAAAATTCCATTCGTCAGTCAGCCTATAATTATTTTTACAATCTGAAGGAAAATGCCGAGGGAGCCGGTAGCATTTTCGGTTTGGTGCCGTCGGAAATGAAAGGAAATTTGAGCTGCCTGACGGATGAAACCATTCCGGTGATCGGGTACGTCGAAGTATCGACCACCCGATCGAAAGAGCAATTCTTCTCCTCGTTCGGCGATTTGAGTGAATACACTCCTCCCCGCTGCATCGGGGTGGCCTCGGAAGAAGAGGCGAAAGAATACGGTCTCAACTGGGGTGGCCTGACGCTCTATTACCTGATGGGAAACATTGCCTCTTACGCTTACCCCAGTTGCGTGGATTGCCGAGAGTCCGGAGGGTATCACGATCGTAAACCCGATTTTTGGCCGAACGACCACTTTTAGATTACAACCTGTTATGATGCGATTTGCCGCCATACTGTTTTGCCTGTCGGGACTCTGCTCCTGCATTACCGAATACGAGCATCCCGGCGTGAAGAGTATTTCCGGTTTGTTGGTAGTGGAAAGCACCATTACCAACGATACGACCTTTGTTCGTTTGAGCCGGAGTGTGGAACTCCCCGAAAGTGTCCATACCGCACCGGCGGTCGACAACGCGGTGGTAACCGTGATCACCGGAAACGGGAATACCTACCGTACGGAAGCTCCGCCTACCCAGGGGGAATACTACATCCTTACGGGAGCGCTCAATCCGGACGATACGTATGGCCTTCGAATCGAACTGGACGGTCAGGTATACCTCTCGGAATTGCTGGAACCCCTCTTTACGCCCGAGATCGAAGCGATCGACTTGTATAAACGGGGACCCGGTGAGCCGGTGCAACTTCGGGTAACCACTCAGAACCGCGAGGAGTCCTCCCGGTTTTACCAATAGTCCTACAACGAGGTTTGGGAATACTCCGCTCCCCTGCAGGCCAACGCCGAGCAGACGCCCTATCTCAACGGCGATTATTCCGCCGATCGGGTCATTACCCCCTATCCGGGCGGTTTGAGTCCCTATTATTATTGCTGGTCCCACGATCACTCCCGCACATTTTTGTTGGGTTCCTCGCTGAAGTTAACCGCCAACCGGATTGAGAACCTATCGCTGGCGCAATTCGAGCCCGCTTCCCTGCGCTTCACGCTGTTGTATTACGTCAAAGTACGGCAAAATTCGATCCGCCAGGCGGCTTACAACTATTTTTCAACGCTCAAGGAAAACGCCGAATCTACCGGTAGTATTTTTGGAACGGTACCTTCGGAAATGACCGGAAACATCTCTTGCTCGAGCGATCCGGTCATTCCGGTCATCGGTTATGTCGAAGTTTCGACCACCCAATGGAAGGAAGTATTTTTTCCGACTTTACAGGAATTCGGGAAAATATCAGCCCGTATTGTCCGACGGTTAAAGACGCGACGGAGGCCGAAATGGCCGGAGTCGACTGGTATTCCATGACGTTGTATCGGTACGAGGAGGAGGAAAATGAGTATACCTATCCGCGTTGCATCGATTGCCGGACCTATGGAGGAGGCTCTCACGACCGTAAACCTTCCTTCTGGCCCAACGATCATTTTTAATGTGATAAACCGAACAAGAAAAAAGCTCGATACGCTATGAAAAAATTAATCGCAATGCTGCTGGCGGCGGTAGCCGTTTCGAACCTCGGTTGGGGTACGGAACGGACTCCGGAGCCTTTGCATGAACGGGTATACCTGCAGACCGACCAAGAATTTTACCTCTTCGGCGAGCTGGTCTGGTTGAAAATGTTAACGACCACCGAACAGGGTATTCCATTGAATTTCAGTAAAATCGGATACGTACAGTTGTTGAACGAACAGGGTACTCAGGCACAGGCCATGAT
>JAJQAW010000072.1 GCA_021203585.1 Rikenellaceae bacterium | reverse complement strand
GGGTATGAACCAGGGACAGCGCGCCCAGGCTGACGAAGGAATTGGTGCCGATTTTAGTGGAATCGGCTACCAAGATGACCTCGTTTGCGGATTCGATCATGGCGCGTTTCACGCAAATATCGCTGATGCTGGGATAAGTCAATCCCGATTTAAGGGAAATCCCGGCCGTAGCCAGGAATAGTTTATCCATATTGATGTTGTAGAAAAAGTCCGCCGCCTTCTGTCCGGTCAGCGACAGGGTGGGGGCCTTGAATTCGCCTCCGGTCACGACCAGAGTAATACCCGGGTCCGCCCCGAGAATGAGTGCGATATTTAGCGCATTGGTCAGCACGGTGAGGTTGCGGTATCCGGAAATGAGCTTGGCGATTTCGGTCGTGGTCGATCCCGAATCCAGAATGATCGTATCGCCGTCGTTGATGTAAGAAACCGCTTTTTTGGCAATGGCTACTTTTCCCGGAATGTTGCTTTGGTTTTGCAGGGCGATATTTTTTACATGGGTGCCGATGTTTTTCAGGAATGCTCCCCCGTGTTCTCGTTCGATAAATCCCTCCTTTTCCAGGCGTTCGAGATCCTGTCGGATGGTTACTTCGGTCACTTTGAAAATCCGGCTCAGATCGAGCACCTTCGCATGTCCGTCTTCGCGTATTAATTCGAGTATTTTTTCTCTTCGTTGATTGGGCAGCATGTGTGACATATGTCCGATGTGTTAGAATGGTTTTTAAATTGATTTTAAGTTGGTTGTATCGACAAATATAAATTTATTTTTTGGAAATACCGGTTTTTCGAAAGGATTTTACTGCCGATTCTTTTCATTTTCCATCAGGATTTCTTGTAATTCCGGAATTCCGGTGGCGGCATTTTTTCGGATAATCCGCACCGGATTTCGGATAGCCGACAGATCGGGTTGCCCCGGATCGACCACGTACACAGGAACGTTCGGAATAAAGCATCGGACCAGCGAGGCGGCCGGATAAACACTCAGCGAGGTGCCGGCTACGACAAATAAATCCGCCGAAGCCGCGATCTCTGCCGCCCGGTCGAAGGCCGGAACGCTTTCACCGAAAAAGACGACGAACGGACGTGCCGGGGTGCCGTCCGGAGCGGTCATTTCCAGTGTCTGTTCCCAGCCCGGGATCGGGAAGATCAGATTTTCGTCTCGGCTGCTACGTAATTTTCGAAGTTCTCCGTGCAGGTGGGTTACGCGGGAACTTCCGGCCCGCTCGTGCAGATCGTCGATATTCTGGGTGATGATCTCCACCTCGAAGCAGGATTCGAGTGCGGCCAGGGCGTAATGCCCGGCATTGGGATTTTTTTCCAGTAATTCCTTCCGCCGCATGTTGTAGAAATGTATCACCGTTTCCCGGTTTTTCACCAGGGCTTCCGGCGTACAGACCTCTTCGATTCGGTACCGGGCCCAGAGTCCGTCACTGTCCCGGAAGGTGGAGATGCCGCTGTCGGCGCTAACTCCGGCGCCGGTGAATACGACCAGTTTCTTTTTCATGGAAGGAAAATTTTTGCCTTAAAAATAGGGATAATTCTCCGGTTATTTTTACCTTGGCATAGCGGTACAATCTACGCGCTCCTCTCGCGGAAAGAAGGAATAACCGACCTTCGGACCGGATGGTACCCGGTGCGGGAGGGGCTTTAACAGCAGGTATGGATATGAAGCGATTCGTGATCATTCTTTATTTATGGCTGCCGAGTCTTTGTTTTTCCCAGGCGAACCCTTATCGAACGATTCCGGATATTCCCTACCGGCAAGAGGGCGATGCCTATGCGCAGGAACGGTGCCGGCTGGACGTTTATTTTCCGGAAAATTCCGAGAATCTGCCGGTCGTCGTCTGGTTTCATGGCGGCGGACTGGTGGGGGGTGAAAAGTTTATTCCGGACCAGTTGAAAGAGCACGGAACGGTAGTGGTTGCCATCAACTACCGTTTGCTTCACCGGGTAACGGTAAGGGAGTGCATCGAGGATGCGGCGGCCGCGGTGGCCTGGGTATTTCGGGAAATTGAAAACTACGGCGGAAACGCGGACCGGATATTTTTATCGGGCCATTCGGCCGGAGGTTATCTGATTACCCTGGTGGGGCTGGATAAACGGTGGCTGCAAATTTACGGTATCGATGCAAACCGCCTGGCGGCTCTGATCCCCTTCAGCGGACAGGCCATTACCCATTATGAGGTTCGGAAAACCCGGGGGATTCCCGAATACGAGCCCGCGGTGGATGAATATGCTCCGATCCGGTATGTTCGCGCCGATGCCCCTCCCCTGGTCATCGTTTCCGGAGGCCGGGAGCTGGAACTTTATGGACGGTATGAAGAAAACGCCTATTTCTGGCGCCTGATGAAAGTGGCCGGACACCAAGAATGCTACCTCTATGAACTGGATGGTTTCAGCCACGGAAGTATGGCCGCACCAGCTTTTCACATCCTGAAAAACCATATGAAGCAGATCCTTTCCGGAAAATAATTCGGAAGAGGAAAACGGTCATATCGCCGAATGCGGGTCCAATCGGTAGAAATACACCGCTTATCCGAACGATAAATTGCACGCTGGGAGGGCGCTGCTCGGGCATTCCGAATGTGCCGTCAGGTATGGCGCAGGCTTTTGCCTGGATGCGTTCCACGGGAAAGCCTTTCGAATTCCTGCCGGAGCCTGTGAAAAATCGGAAGAATGCGATCGGTTCCGGGTACCCTTCGAGGATCGGGGTCGGTGACGAAGATATAAATAGGTAAACCAGGGACCGGAAGAATGGAGCGGGACTTTCATCGATGGGTGATAGTAGTCACATATATATAAT
>JAJQAW010000333.1 GCA_021203585.1 Rikenellaceae bacterium | reverse complement strand
TTCCAGCCACTTGCCAAAGCGTCCGGCTCCGGTCGAGGCGGGTTTCCAATAAATCGTATTATTGAGTTCGATCAGGCGGTCTTTGAAAGCGGTCGTCTTCACGAACCAGGAATCGAGCGGGTAATAGAGCACCGGCTTGTCCGTACGCCAGCAGTGCGGATAGTTGTGCGTATGTTTTTCGATTTTGAAGGCCAGCCCCTGCCCTTTGAGCATCATCGCGATCTCGATGTCCAGGGTTTCGTCTTTCTCCCCCTTGGTCGGATCATAGGCGTTTTTGACAAATTTGCCGGCGTAATCCTTGTACAACTCGACGTTGACCTGAGTCTTGACAAATTCCTGGTCGAGTTCTTCGATCCGGAAGAATTTACCTGTGCGGTCGACCATCGGCTGGTTTTTGCCCGCTTTATCCACCATAAACAGCGGTACGATCCCGGCGGCTTTGGCTACCCGGTCGTCGTCCGCTCCGAAGGTCGGTGCAATGTGCACGATACCCGTACCGTCTTCCGTCGTGACATAATCGCCGGTGATCACGCGGAACGCATCCCCGGCCGGTTTCACCCACGGGATCAGTTGTTCGTAACGAATCGCTTCCAGGGCCGCGCCCTCGTATTCCGCCACGACCTGGTATGGAATGACTTTGCCGTTTTTGTCGTAATCGGCCAGCGACAGCCCTTCGGCTTTCGCGCTGAAATAGGCGCTCAGCCGGTCTTTGCCCAATACAACCGCTACCGGTTCATGGGTATACGGATTGTAGGTTTTTACCAGACAATAGGTAATGGACGGACCAACGGCCAGAGCGGCATTCGACGGAAGCGTCCAGGGAGTAGTCGTCCAGGCCATAAAATAGACCGGATCGCCACCCGCTTTTTCGAACAACGGCTCCGATTCTGCGTTACGCACCACTTTGAATTGAGCGGTAGCCGTAGTATCCTTTACGTCCCGGTAGCATCCCGGCTGGTTCAACTCGTGCGTACTCAGGCCTGTTCCCGCGGCAGGCGAGTACGGCTGAATCGTATAACCTTTATAAAGCAACCCTTTGTCAAACAACTCCTTAAGCATCCACCATAGGGTCTCGATGTATTTGTTTTTGTAGGTCACATATGGATCGTCCATATTGACCCAATAACCCATCACCCGGGTCAGCTCTTCCCACTGGTCGGTGAACTCCATCACCGCCTGGCGGCAGGTGCGGTTATATTGTTCAATCGAAATTTTGGTGCCGATATCTTCTTTGGTAATGCCCAGTTTTTTTTCCACGCCCAGCTCGACCGGCAGACCGTGAGTATCCCAACCCGCCTTGCGGTGCACCAGGAAATTCTGCTGGGTTTTGTACCGGCAAATCACATCCTTGATGGTACGCGCCATCATGTGGTGGATACCCGGAGCGCCGTTCGCCGAAGGAGGACCTTCGTAAAACACAAAGGCGGGCCGGTCCGCTCGGGTGGTGATGCTTTGATGAAACGTATCCTGGTTTTCCCACTTCTGGCGCACTTGACGGTTGATTTCCGTCAGGTCGAGTCCTTTGTACTCGTTGAATTTCATAGGGGCTAATATTCTTACGTTAAACGTCTTGTTTGTAAAATGAATCCATAAATATAGCGTTTTATCGGGTTTTTCCGGGGGAATGGCTTCAAAAAGTAATGATTTTCAGGCAATCCATTCCGGGACATCCGCTACCGGTATTGCTGCAGTCAGTCCCGGATCTCGGCTTTGGCCCGTATGGTAAACGTATTTTCCACTTTCAGCGGCTGATCCAGCAGCTTTTCCGCCAGGGCTTGTGCTTCCGATGGCCGGTCTGTGGCTACGTAAAGTCTCCACAACAGATATCCCAGCCTCAATCGGGTGGGAATCATCCGGCAAGCTGAGCGGTAATAAGTTTCAGCCCGGGGAAAATTACCCTGATCAAAGAAATATAACCCTACATCGCAGTAGGTTTCACAAGAGGGAAAAACCTGCTTCAATGTTTGATCCGTCAAATCTTGTGAACGGCGGATCAGGTATTCGGTATATACAGCGTTAAATCGCGGATGGTGGATCAACTTTCCGAGGTTCGCATCGATACGGGCACGGGCCCGAGGATCAGCCGGGACAGCGCTTAGATGTTTAGAATCTGTGCAAACGCGGTTATAAAACCGCCACTCTTTGAGGGCAACACCCATCATTCCAACCCATAGTACCGACCAGATGATTGGCCGACCGAGACTGATTCTGGTGTTGTTTTCTTTTGAAATACTTCCTCCGGCCAAAACAGCCCAAAGACAGAATAAAGGAAAAACGTAGCTGGGATAGGAGAATAAGGAAAAAATGATTGAGGCAAGCAACCCTCCTTTGTAAATATTCTGCACGGGTTCCGTGGATTTTTTTCGAAAAATAATAAACAACAGACCCAACAAAAGCAACCATCCGAGCACCCCCAACTCCACCGCAACATGTAAAAATTCATTGTATGGATACGCTACGTTATCGGCAACGGGAATCCATTGAGATTCGGGATGGAGTTCGAAATAATCCGCCTGCCGGAGCATATATTCTCGGTTAAAGGAACCCACACCATACCCCAAGAGCGGTTTCTCGCCGATCATGGCCGCGGTAACTTTCCATATCAGCAATCGGGCATTGGCCGAGGCGGGCCGGTAATGATAGATCAGCGCCCCGCCTATTACCAGCACGGCCAAGGCCAGAAAGTAGGTGATTTTTTTATAGCTCCGCACGGAAGGAAGCAGGCGTTTACCGCAAACCATCCCCATCCCTGCCGCTGCGGCCATCCAGCCGGCTCTGGAATCGAAAAGCAGCAGGGCCAGTC
>JAJQAW010000305.1 GCA_021203585.1 Rikenellaceae bacterium | reverse complement strand
GTCCACAGTCCGATTCGGTTACCGTTGCCCAGGCGAAATGTTCGACTAACCGACAGACTGAGCAGGAAGGCATCGTCCAGCCGCTCTTGGTGGGCCATTTCCCGTTGAATTTCCGGAGACCCGGCCAGGTCCAATGCCCGGGTCATGCGCCGTACCGGGTTCACAGCGACGTAGTTGTGAGCCGTATATTTTCCGGTCACTTCCAAATGCCAGTAACTGCGGATTCGGAGATTGATCTGTAGCATTCCGGCCGTTTGCGGTGTACCGGACAACCGGTATCCTTTCAGAAAGGAGGGGGCTCCGGAGAGTAAAACCTGGCCGTCGCTATCCCGGAAGAGAGTTACCGAAGGATCGGTAGCGTATTGGTAGATTCCACCTGCCCATCCTCCCCGGACGGATAGACGCGGAGTCAAGTTCCATTCCATGCCGACCTCCAGTCCGCCGTGGATTTTACCGATCCCGCTCAGGACTAGGTTCATGTATTCACTCTCGATATCATCGTAAAAGTTACGGATTTCTGTTTCTCCGGAAAAACGGGTGAGGTAGGCGGAAAGATCCAGTGTCCATACCGGCGAGAGCCGTTGGTAAATCAGCTTCGCGCTTCGGATCGCGGTCAAGTCGGGATCGGAAATTGTTTCATTGCGGTAATCCGGAGCGACGAATAGATGCCTGACCAGCGGGGCTTGCGTTGCAGAAGCCGCCTGGATACCGATTCGATGCCGGAAATTGAAGTGGTAAAAAAATCCGGCTTTGAGGGTATATTCAGAGAATTCGATTTTCCGCGATTTTCCGAAAGAGCGGTAATCCGGAAACATCTCTTTTTCATACTTTCCTTCTCGTCGATAAGCGACCGTTGCGGCTTCCGCTCCGGCAAAAGCGCTCCAATCGGCCGACCGATAATGGACCGAACTCCACATCCGATAGGAAAAAGAGCGCATCCGGTAGTTATACCCGAAGCGGCCCTTTCTGTCAACCGGACGGTCCGGATGGCGAACGTCATTTTGATACATCCCTCCGTAGTATTCGTCCTCCAGCAAATATTGGTCGATATCCAGCCAATAATTGCCTCCCAGCAGATCGGTCAGCCGGGCAAAATGGCCGGCATAATCGGATCGTACCCGCACACCGCCCCGAACGGTGAGTTGCGGAGCGGGGAGATATTCCAAGGAGCCGGAAAAAGCCAGGTTGGATTTTTGGGTAACCCGATCCCGCAGGATGTAGTGGGAGCGCAACAGGCCGTTATCATCTGTGTTGTAGCGGTTGGCCTCATAGAGCTTGTGCCAATCGATACCGGTTACCGATGGATCCCCCGCGTGCCATCGTTCCCGCAACGGTTCGCTGACTAACGGGTTGGCAAAGAAATCCGGTAAATACCGGTAATAATCCGGATAGGGAGTCGGTGCGGCATACCAACTCAAGAGGGTATAGGAATTTTCCCCGCCCAGGAAGGAGACGGAGGCCCGAACAGTCCAGCTCTCGGTCGGGGATCCGGTATAGGAAAGTGCCGTAAAGTATTGTTTGTAACCCCGTTGCCGACTATTTCGTATTTTACCGTTCTGGTATCCCCAATTCGGATTGTAAAAGGGGTCTCCGGTCAATTCATACACTTGCCCGGTCGCGGCGGCCCGCACACCCTGTTCGCTCAGGGAGAATGCGGCCATACCGGAAAGGAGGTGTTGTTGCTGCCGACCCAGGCGGCGGTGCGATTCCACAGCGCCGTTAATCCGGTTGGAAAACACACCCTTCACAAAGCCGTCCGCGCCCTGTTGGGCGCTCAATCCGTAGGCGGCAGATCCTCCGGAGGGGGTTTGTTTCCGATCCTGTACCGTGATTCGATGCCGGTAGCTGCAGTTGGTATAGGCGTAAGAAATCCGGCCCGAACCGGAGTCATACCGATCCGTAGTCGATAGGGAAACGATCCCGCCGATGCCGCCCAATCGGTACGCTCCCGCGGAGCTGTTCGGCACATCGTTGTGAGTCGGTAAAAGTAAATTGAGTCCCGCGATAATATTCCAGTAGGGAAATCCGTCAGTCGGATCGAACAGTTCGGCTCCGTTGACTTCGTATTGCTCATAGCGGCTGACGGTTCCTCGCGGTCGGAACCGCACGCCGATCAGGTTCCGCGAGAGTTGTCCGATCGGTTGGTAACTGTTGTTTCCTGTGGATGCGGGCAGGAAATAACCGGAATAATCCTCCTCGCCGATGAATTCGTCGCTGTAACCGCTGACCGTGGTGGACGGATCGTACAGCGGAAGTGCGGTAGTATCACCCGGAGCCTGTGCAAAGGTCATCGGTCCCGGTCCGGCCAGGAGAATCGACAGAAGGATTTTCTTCATTTCATCTTTATATTCGACAATACGGAATGGTATAAATATAAAGATAAATAACAGAAAAAGTCACCGTAAAGTGACTTTTTCCAATTTTTAATTTTTCTGCTATTCGGTAAAACTATACAACAATTGTATTTCTTCGGGCCATAATTCGGGATCCGGGGTTTCGAGGATCAGCGGCATGTCATCGAAGCGCGGGTCCCGGGCTATGTATTGGAATACCGTGAGTCCCAGCGTTCCCTTGCCCAGCGTGGTATGCCGGTCGATGCGGCTGCCGGTGCCTTTGATCATATCGTTCAGGTGCATCCCTTTCAAATACCGGAATCCTACGATGCGGTCGAATTCCCCGAATGTAGCTTCACAGCCTTCCCGGGTTGTCAGCTTGTAACCGGCCGCTCCGGCATGACAAGCATCGATGCACACACCGACCCGGCTTTTGTCTTCCATCCGGTCAATGATGTAGGCCAGGTGCTCGA
>JAJQAW010000167.1 GCA_021203585.1 Rikenellaceae bacterium | reverse complement strand
AACTCCCTGAAAAAAAGCCAAAACCAGTGAAAAGTGGAAAAAGTGGGTTTTTAGCAGCCCGGTCTGTCCCATCCCATGCGAGAGAGAAACGGCAAAAGAATCAAAGCAAAGCCCCAGGGCTAAGATTACAATGGTGATCAGGTTCATATCGGAAGATTTCTTCACAAAGATAAAAAAACCTCCAGGAAGTTCGGTGGAGCTTCCCGATTTTATTGAGTGAGGGTCCTGGGCCGCAGCCCTCGCCATTGCGATTGAACGGTAATCTATTTAGCGCTACAGAGGGTGCGATTTCGGTGGGGAATATCTCCCACGGCTTTGATCGTTCCCGGACCGGAACAGTTGCCGATGCTGCTTATCGTGGACAACCGCTCCGGTTCACGGCCCGGCTTTACGGATGCCCGGGCCTCGGTGAATTACTCGGCACACGGGCTCCTGTGCCCGTAGCGGGTAAATCGGTGGCCGCCCCCGTTGACGGCAACCGGTGATTATTCCTCCAACCGGATCCGAACGGCATGGGCATGCGCATCCAAACCTTCGGCCAGGGCCATGGTCCGGATGACTTCTCCCAATTGTTCCAATCCGCGGCGGGAAATCTCCTGATAGGTGATCTTTCGCATAAAACTGTCGAGGTTGACTCCGCTGAAAGAAACGGCCCAACCGTGGGTCGGCAAGGTATGGTTGGTTCCCGAAGCATAATCGCCGGCGCTCTCCGGGGTAAAATTACCGATGAAAATACTTCCGGCCGCCGTAATGCGGTCCGCCGCCTCCCACGGGTCATGGAGGGAGACGATCAGGTGCTCCGCCGCATAGGCATTGGCCAGAGAAATCATTTCCTGCCGGTCTTTGACGACAAAAATCCGGCTGTTGGCAATAGACTCGGCGGCCAGCCCGGACCGGGAAAGGTGCTGTAGTTGCCGTTCGACCTCTTGCTCCACCCGGCTGGCCAGGCGAGCGGAATCGGTGGCCAGAATGGCCTGGCTGTCCGGTCCGTGCTCGGCCTGCGAGAGCAGGTCGGCGGCAACGAAGCGCGCGTCGGCCGAATCGTCGGCCAGCACCATGACCTCCGAGGGACCGGCCGGCATATCGATAGCCACGTCCGAGAGGCTTACCAGCTGTTTGGCCACGGTGACATATTGATTTCCGGGCCCGAAAATTTTATCCGTTTTCGGCACACTCTCCGTTCCGTAAGCCATGGCTCCGATCGCCTGCGCCCCCCCGGCTTTGACGATCTTCGTTACTCCGCATAAACGAGCGGCAAAGAGGATGGGATCGGCAATATTTCCCCGGCGGTCCGGGGGAGAGCACAATACGATTTCCCGGCACCCGGCAATACGGGCGGGAATAGCCAACATGAGCACCGTCGAAAACAACGGAGCGCTTCCACCCGGAACATACAATCCAACGGTTTGTATCGGCACACTGCGCTGTCGGCAAACCACTCCCGGCAGCACCTCCAACTCCAGGCCGGCAAAAGCCTGTGCCC
This sequence comes from Rikenellaceae bacterium, assembly GCA_021203585.1. Lineage (GTDB taxonomy): Bacteria > Bacteroidota > Bacteroidia > Bacteroidales > Rikenellaceae > JAJQAW01. Next base: position 1,328 of record JAJQAW010000167.1, on the reverse strand, counting down.
GGTGGAACCGTTCGATATTATCGGCCGCCTGCCGGATCGCATCGGCCAGCACCGGATCGACGCGGGTTACCGCTTGGTCGATTTCCCGGGGCGAAACAAGTAGATCCGTTAATTCCGCTCCGTCCAATTGCCGGCCGTAGCGGATGAGCGCCCAATCTCCGTGCGCGCGTACATCGTCCAGTATGGCCTCTACCCGGGGGCGGATAACCGCCTGTTCGATCTGCGGCCGCCGCAGCAATTCCGCCCACTGGGCCGGATCCGGATTGGTGTAAATATGCATAAAAACCTTTTAAAACAGAATTAATAAATCATTTTTTCGAGAGAGAGGACCAATATGTCCTGGGCGCCGATCACTTTGAGTTGTTCGATTTTATTCCAGAGCTCTTTTTCATTGATCACCACATGCAGGGAACTCCAGCCGGGAATGGTCAACGGCAAAATCGTCGGGCTCTTCATCCCCGGAAGCACCGAGGTGGCCTGCTCGATCTTCTGGTCGGGCAGATTCATCAAGACATACTTCATCCCCCGGCTGCGTTCCACCGCCTCGATCCGGAACATCAGTTGGTCCAGCAATTGTTTCTTTTCCTGCTCCAGTCCCGGCGCGGCGATCATGACCGCTTCCGAAAACAAGACTTTCTCCACCTCCCGCAAGCCATTGGTAATCAAAGTGGCGCCACTGCTGACAATATCGAAGATGGCATCTGCCATGCCCACGACAGGCGCGATCTCCACCGACCCGGCGATTTCATGGATTTCCGCCCGGACACCCTGCGCATCCAGAAACTTTTGGAGGATGACAGGATAAGAGGTAGCCACCCGCTTGCCTTCCAACCAGGCGCAGGACCGGTAATCCTCTCCTTTGGGAACAGCAATGGAAATGCGGCATTTGCCGAATCCCAGCTTGTGGACGATTTCCACCGGCTGCCCTTTTTCTTCCACTTCATTCAATCCTACGATACCCAGATCGGCTACTCCCATGGCTACCGCCTGCGGGATATCGTCATCTCGCAAATAAAGCACCTCGATATCGAAATCCTCCGAGCGGGTCAATAATTTCCGTTTTCCTTCCTCGACCTGAATACCGGCTTCGGCCAACAGGTGAATACTCTCTTCGTTCAACCGGCCCTTGGCCTGAATAGCTATTCGCAACATCTTTTTCGTATATTAGATTTAATGTACTTTTCCCGGTTTGCTTACTTTCCGGCAGTGTTCCGGCATTCACCGTACCAAAAAAGGCTCACCCGACGGGTAAACCTTTTTCGATTATTATCTGAGTCCACATTCCACAATACGCTAGCCTACCCTCTCCGCAAGAGATGGTGATGGAT
>JAJQAW010000284.1 GCA_021203585.1 Rikenellaceae bacterium | reverse complement strand
CATACGCGCTTCCGCTACTTCTCGTGGGCTCGGAGATGTGTATAAGAGACCTGATAAGGTAAAGTAATCCTGTAAAAATTACACGGTTTTTTGGAATAATTTCGGAAAATTGTGTATCTTACCCTTTACTTTCGACACGATAATTTTAGAGTAATCATTTAACGAACTTTTATACATGGAAGAAAACAAATTGCTTTCGCTGGACTATTTATTTGAGGTGAGTTGGGAGGTCTGCAATAAGGTGGGAGGCATTCATACCGTATTGGCGACCAAAGCGTTGACCATTCAGCAACAATTGGGAGACAAGTATGTGGTGATCGGACCGGATATGCTCCGCGAAGGCACGAATCCCGAATTTGAAGAGGACCCGAACTTGTTGAAAGCCTGGCGGCAGGCCGTTTACGAAGAGGGTATCCGTATCCGAATCGGTCGCTGGAAAGTCAAAGGCGAACCGTTGGCGGTGTTGGTCGATTTTTCCAGCTTTATTTCCCGCAAAGACGAGGTGCTGAGCGAGATGTGGGAAAACTACAAGGTCGATTCGATCAGCGGGCAGTGGGATTACATCGAACCGGTGCTGTTCGGTTATGCCGCCGGACAAGTGATTGCGCACTACACCAAGACTTTTTGTAAACCGGGCGACCGGATGGTGGCTCATTTCCACGAATGGATGACCTCCAGCGGGGGATTGTACCTGCGCCGCTACAACGATTACATTGCTACCGTATTTACCACCCACGCGACGGTGATGGGCCGCTCCATTGCCGGAAACAACCTGCCTTTGTACCGGGACCTGGATAAATTCAATGCCGATGAGTTGGCGCGCCAATTCAACGTGATGGCCAAGCATTCGCTGGAGAAAAAAGCGGCCCAGGAACTGGATTGCTTCGCCACGGTGAGCGATCTGACGGCCAACGAGTGCAAATATCTGCTGGGCAAAGAGGTGGACATTGTTACGCCGAACGGATTCGAGGACGATATCGTTTGGCAGGGGGAGGAGTTCACCCGCCGGAGAAAAGAGGGCCGCAAAGCGATGTTCAAAGTAGCCGAAGCGTGTCTGGACAAGAAATACGAAAAGGAGCCGTTAGTGGTCATTACCAGCGGCCGGTATGAATTCAAAAACAAGGGTCTGGATGTGTTTGTGGACGCTCTCTTGCAGTTGGCCGGACGAGAAGATCTGGATCGGGAAGTGCTGGCGGTTATCGCCGTACCGGCCGGCAACAACGGTCCCCGGATCGATTTGCAGGCCTATTTGCGCGATCCGAAAAACAATCCGATCGACCGGAATCAATTGCGCAATACCACCCATTATCTGACTCACCCGGAATGGGATCCGGTCATTCAACGCATTCAGGGCACCCGATTGACGGATCCGGCCTGCAAAGTGCAGCTGCTGTTCATTCCGACTTACCTGAACGGCGACGACGGCATTTTCAATATGCCCTATTACGAACTACTGGTAGGAGCCGATATCTCCGCATTCCCTTCCTACTACGAACCGTGGGGGTATACTCCGCTTGAAAGCGTGGCATTCTCGGTACCGACGGTAACCACGACCTTGGCTGGATTCGGCCTCTGGGTGGACGACTACGCCGACAGTCATCCGGGAGTGGAAGTGATCCTGCGCGATGAATCCAATGACCCCGAGGTGGTCACGCGAATCGCCAATACCATCCACGAATACAGTGAAATGGCTCCCAGAACCTACAAATCTCGCCGCGATTCGGCTAGCTCCATTTCCGAACTGGCCTTGTGGGAACACCTGATCGAATATTATGTACAGGCTTATCAAATCGCGCTGACTCACGTGGAAAACCGCACGCATCGAACCCTGTTCGACGGCGGCGAACCGAACGAACAGATTACCTTCCTGCGTCAACAGCTGGAAACAACCCACCCCAACTGGGTGCGCCTAATGGTCGAACGCGATTTGCCCGAGCGCCTGCATCCGTTGGAAATACTGACCAAGAATTTGTGGTGGTCCTGGCAGATGGATGCTCACGCGCTGTTTGAATACATCGATGCCGCGCTGTGGCACAAAAGCGATAAAAATCCGATTACACTGCTGGATCGGTTGAGTTACAAGCGTTTCCAGGAACTGGAGCAGGATTCGGAATTCCTGGCTCGGATGGATAAAGTGTATGCGGATTTCAATGCGTACATGGCGGAAAAAGAGCACGCCAAAGGTCCGAAAATCGCCTACTTCAGTATGGAGTACGGACTGCACAGTTCGCTGAAAATCTATTCGGGCGGTTTGGGGATTTTGGCCGGCGACTACCTCAAGGAGGCCAGTGACCAGAACGTGCCGATGCCCGCTGTGGGATTGTTATACCGCTACGGTTATTTTACGCAAAAACTAACGGCTGCCGGAGCTCAGGAAGCGGCTTACGAGGAGCAAAACTTCCAGAAATTGCCGATTTCGCCGGTGCGCGACGAGGAGGGAAACTGGAAAACCATCCAGATTGTATTCCCGGGACGGACCCTAACGGCGCGCATCTGGCGATGCGACGTAGGCCGCACGGAACTGTATCTGTTGGATACGGACCACGACATGAATCTGTCGGAGGACCGTTCTATCACACATCACCTCTACGGCGGCGACTGGGAAAACCGACTGAAACAGGAATTGCTGCTCGGCATCGGCGGCATCCGGGCTCTGCGCACGTTGCGCAAGCGCCCGAATGTGTATCACTGCAACGAAGGCCACGCGGCATTTATCGGACTGGAACGCATCCGCAACCTGATCGACCGCTACGATCTCTCTTTCAGCGAAGCGCTGGAAGTGGTGCGTTCCTCCTCGCTGTTTACGACCCATACGCC
>JAJQAW010000380.1 GCA_021203585.1 Rikenellaceae bacterium | reverse complement strand
GTGCGTGATGGTACTCTATGCGACCGGATTCCGCATTATCGGTCTGCCGCTGGGGATTCTGTTGGGTCTGGTGATCGGTCTGCTCAATTTCGTTCCCTACTTGCAGGTGATCGGATTCTTGCCCACTTTGCTTTTGTGCATGATGAAAGCGGTCTCGACCGGAGAAAATTTCTGGATGATTTTACTCTCCACGGCTCTGGTTTTTATTCTCGTGCAAATCATCCAAGACGGGATTATCGTGCCCAAAATACAGGGTAAAATGTCGGGGTTGAATCCCGCGGTCATTCTGCTTTCACTTTCCATTTGGAGTATTTTGCTCGATTTCATCGGACTGATCCTGGCCATCCCGCTCACTTCGCTGTTGATCTCCTATTACGATCGGGTCATTATCCAACAGATGGGGTTGTACCAGCGAGAACCGGCGGAAAAAAAGCCGTAAATGGGGGAATCGTAAACCCATCGCGGACAGTCCCCGAAAAAATTTGAGCGGTAAGCTGCCAGGGAACACAATATTTTCTTATCTTTGCCGATATTTACAGGAAGACAAGGGTGCCGAAGGCGGGTAAGCTCGGAAGGAAGCGAACCCACCGGATGCGGCTGAGATCATACCCTGAGAGGCCCGTCCTCCGAGACCTGATGCGGTTCGTACCGCCGTAGGGAGTATTCCGATCCGACCATCTCGCTCGAATCTTCCGTCCACGCAACGATAGTTTAAGTATGGAAGTCATTTTCAATCAAGAAAAGATCACCACTCGGGCGGCCACCTTGTCCGAGTTGATCGCCGAGCGGCTGCCGGATACCAAAGGCATCGCGGTTGCTCTGGGAAATACTGTAATCCCGCGCACTCAATGGCCGGAAACCCCATTGACCGATCAAGCCGTCATTACCGTAATACGCGCCATCCGCGGAGGATGATGAATTTTCATTTCAATACCCCAATCGCGATCTCCCTGCCGGATTTTTTTCCGAATTCGCCGCAGGCGGTGCGGGCCATGATCGAAGCCGGAGCGGAAATCATCCATGTTCGGAAAATTTACGCCAGCGAAGAGGAATTGTTTACTTGGCTGGATCAGATCGATCCCGAATTTTATCCGCACCTGACCCTGCATCACCACCCCAAAGTGGTGAGAAGGTATAAAATCGGGGGCATTCATTTCCGGTTTCACGAATTCGATAAAAATTTCGATAAAACCGGCCGGTTCTACCGCCGGAGCGCCTCGTGCCACAACTGGGCGGAGGCCAAGTCGCTGACCGGTTACGCCGATTACGTTTTCCTGAGCCCGGTGTTCGATTCGATCTCCAAAACGGATCACCCCTCCCGGTTCGCCGAAGAGCAGCTCAAGATTCTGCTCGCAGACCCGGACCGCCCCAAAGTGGTAGCTCTGGGTGGGGTAACGGTGGAGAACATCGGGAAAGTCCGGGAAATGGGCTTCGAGGGCGCCGCGGCCATCGGAAGCGTGTGGGCGATGAAAACGACCGACAGGTGGATATCGACCGTACCCTGAAAAATTACCTGGAACTGGACCGAGCATGGAAAAGGAGTTGATCGCAAAACGATTGCCTCTGCAATGGATTACCCCGGCCGCCGCAGGGCCGGAAATTCTGGACGGAGTTCGCGGCTTTCTGCAAGGCGGAGGCCGCTGGGTGCAGTTGCGGTTGAAAAATACTCCGGAGAAAGAAATCTTGGAAATCGGTCGGCTAGTCTTACCGCTTTGCCGATCATACGGGGCCGTATTGATCGTCAACGATCATCCGGAATTGGCGCTTCGGATCGGGGCGGACGGGGTACACCTCGGAAAAGAAGATATTTCTCCGATCCAGGCACGGCAACTGTTGGGCCCGGAAAAAATCGTCGGATGTACGGCCAATACATTTGCCGATATCCAGCGGCTGAACGGGTATCCCATCGATTACATCGGCTTGGGTCCTTTCCGGTTTACCGAAACAAAGAAAAACCTCAGTCCGGTATTGGGTCTGAATGGGTATCGACAGATTTTTTCGAGCATTCAGCGGCACGGCATCCGGTTGTCCGTTACGGTCATCGGCGGAATTACCTTGGAGGATGTGGAGGATTTGAAAGAGGCCGGCGCAGTATATTTTGCCGTCTCGGGGGCTATCGGGCGTGCAGAGGACCCGGTTCGAACAACCGCGGAATTTCTACGGCGCATCCACGCTCCAACTTCCAGGTAGGAGCCGCAGGCTCTCGGCCATCGAAAATTTCCCTGACGGAGCCTTCTTGGCTCGGCTAAGTTCACCGCTTTCATGCGGGGCCGTGAAAAAGCCGACTCCCCCATCCATTCGAACCGATTGACGCATGGGGTAAAAAATCCAACGGCAAACCTCCCATCCATAAACCACGAAAAGCCTTTTAAAATTAAATAGATATGCAACCCTTAATCATCGGAGATCAAACCTTCACCAGCCGGCTTTTCGTCGGCACGGGAAAATTCAGTTCCAACGCCGTGATGCGCGATGCCGTACGGGCCAGCGCCAGTGAATTGGTTACTGTCGCGCTCAAACGTGTAGATCTGGATACGGAAGACGATCAGCTGCTGCAACAGCTGACGGAAACCCATGTGAACCTGTTGCCCAATACCTCCGGAGTAAGGAATGCCCGGGAAGCGGTCTTTGCCGCCCAACTGGCCCGGGAAGCCCTGGAAACGAATTTCATTAAGTTGGAGATTCATCCCGACCCGCGTTATCTGCTTCCCGATCCGGTGGAAACGCTCAAAGCTTGCGAAGAACTGGCCAAATTGGGTTTTGTCGTTATGCCTTATATTCATGCCGATCCGGTACTGTGCAAACGGCTGGAAGATGCAGGCACGGCCTGCG
>JAJQAW010000148.1 GCA_021203585.1 Rikenellaceae bacterium | reverse complement strand
GATGGAAACAGGAGGGGTTTTCTTCACCGAGAACCAGGCGGATTTATCCGATCGGGATTCCAGCATTCGGTGTCCATGTAGTTTAACAGGACCATTTACCGTTTTACCCACATCCCCGCAAGAGGATCATAAACTCCATTTCCAGCTTATGCCCCCTCAAAGCGGTAGAGTTAGTAATGCCATGGACCGCAAGCCTCTTTTCTTACAGGGAATTGATATACACCTCGAGGTTATCGTAACGGGGATCGATCTCCCTGCCCACGGCGCTCAGTGCGGTCGAGTCGAAACCCCGGTCCGCCGCCCACCGATCCGGAATACCGTTGCGGCCGGTCCCCGGTTCCGGTTCGGCCGGCGGGTAGACCGCAAACCCTCCCTGGGGCCAACTGGCAGGCGTATCGGGGATGCTGCCGGTTCCCCGAAGTACCGATTGCGAGACAAACTCGGTAATGGGGTCCCGCAGCGGTTTATCGGCTCCTCCCCGTTCGACTACCAAGCGGAAGACCTCTTCCGGAGAGTGGGTAACCACCGGAGCTACCGCATGAGGAGCAGGAATTACCACCCGTTCGTCCGTGTCGAACAGCACAAAGTCGGGCACCTGCGGAAGCGCGTTGTTTTCACCGTACCATTGTCCGTACAGGGTTTTTTTCGCGAAGGCGCTACCGGACCTTTTCCGGGTATCGGGTCCGGGTTTGAGGGTATTGCCGATGTAGTTCAGACGCAGATAATCGTTATCGCTTCCGTAGCCGGTATTCTGGTAATTGTACAGGACATTGTTGCGGAAATCGAATGTCAGCATATCGATCCTCGGATTGCGGCGCTCTCCGTGGGCAATCAGGTTGTGGTGGAAACTGACAAACCCCCAGCCGTTGGCCGCCATCGACATCGAATGGTTGCCCTTTTCGTGGGTGGATTGACGGGGAGTTCCGTAAATATAACTCCACTGCACGGTGGAAGCCAACCGGTTCTGATGTCCGTAAAAGTTGAAAATCTGGTCGTTGGCGTAGGCCATTTCACAATGGTCCACCACTACGTTCATCGCATTCACATCCAGGGCATGCGTTTGTTCTCCCAGTGTGCGGACCAGTTCTCCAGGTCCTTTGGTTTCCCCTACCCGAATTCGAAGGTAGCGTACGATCACATCGTGGGCATTGATGACCAGACCGAAATTTTTGATCTGGATGCCTGCCCCGGGTGCCGTTTGTCCGGCGATGGTCACATAAGGATCGTTGATGACCAGTTCGCTTTTCAATTCGATGTCGCCTGAAACCGCAAATACGATGTAACGAGGTCCGCTGGCTTCGATGGCTTCCCGCAAAGTGCCGGGAATGACCGGTTCGGCCGGCAGAGGATCAAACGGAGGAAGCAACGGCCTTCCAGCCTCCGGATGTTCCTGGTCCAGGGCATCCACGTAGGGAATCCAGTTGCCCTCACCGAGGGTTTTGGCGTGCGGACCGGGTTGACCATACCGCCCTTCGGGACGTCCGCGGCGGCCGTGAGGCAGGTAATCTTCCAGGGAGGTGACCACGTATACCTTTCCGCCGCGACCTCCGACCGCATAGCGGCCGAACCCCTCCGCTTCCGGAAAAGCGAGCGTCTGGCTGCCTTCGAATTTTTCTACCGGAAATTCCGGAGCGAGCATGATCTCCACGCAGGAAGAACCGTTGGTCGAACCGGTCAAATCGGTGATTGTCATCACTGTCGCATGGGGCAGGCGGTAGCGGGAAACCCGGTGATGCGGGCTCTCCAGCCGACAGGCGCCGGCATTTTCCAGCCGGCGGACCATCTCTTCCAACTGGTTCAGCAGGGGTGGAATCCGCTCCGGCGGAACAAAAGGAAAAAGCGGTGCAGTGTAACGCGAACGGGCCACTTCTTCCACTCGCCCATGCTGTTGACTGTGCAACAGAGGTCGACCGATGTGCAGTTTTATCACCGGATTGGCCTTATCGAAACAATAATATTCGGTTTCGTAAGAAAAAAGTTCGAAAACCTGCTCACCGGGCCACAGCTCCTCCCGCCGATCGGTAAATAGCAACGGGTATTCGGCATTACCCTGTTGGAGTTGTGCGGGACGCGTGAACAGCAGCCGGGCCAGTTCGATGGGTTCCATTTCCCAAGGATTTTCCGCAGCCAGAAATTTCCCGAGCAGCGGAAACTGGTCCATCAAGCGCTCGAGAGGACCAACGGCCGAAGCCGCATGAGCAAGGGGAGTTATTCCGAACACCAATAAAAGGTGGAAAGCCGCAACAGGCAGAAAGGTTTTCATCGCAGTGGGCATTAGGGTCATTTTTCGTGTGCCTTTCAAAATTAAGGAAAACGGAAAAGAAAAAAATATCCCGGAACAATTCCTAATGGTACTTTAATTCCGGCCGCCGGAAATCCTCGGAGGGGATAAAAAATGGGATATTCTTTGAAAATCTTTCGATTTTCTTCCAAACGGGTAGTTTTTCCGACGGAACTTTTTTAGCTTTGTGGGAACAACCAACCAAAATCCAACAAGAATGAGAGCTTTACTTGCAGCCCTTTTTGCCTTGGTCAGCCTATCCGCAACCGCACAGGAGACCTTTCCCGACGGAACACCCATCCCGGATTGGTTCAGGCAAAACCAACCCGCCCTGCTCACCGAACTGGGTCCCGCTTACGTACTCACCGATTACGGCATGATTCCGGACAGCACCCTGTTGCAAACGGAAAAGATTCAGGCAGTCATCGATCGGGCCCACGCTGCCGGCGGAGGTGTGGTTGTGGTTCCGGAAGGGATTTTTCTGACCAGTTCCCTTTTTTTTAAGCCCGGAACCCATTTGCACCTGCAGGAAAAAGCCGTTCTCAAAGGGAGCGACG
>JAJQAW010000108.1 GCA_021203585.1 Rikenellaceae bacterium | reverse complement strand
GCCCGAAACCGAACCGGACCGGGAACCGCCCGTGGAATTGCCTTTCGAGTGGCAATCCCGCAATTGGGCGGATTGGGTCTACGTCCACCGCCGCGGTTTATTGGCCTCGGTGGCGATTTACCTGTTGCTGGCCATCGGGGTGGCGACGATGCGGATTCCGCTCAGTTCGGCGGAGAGCCAACCCACCCTGTATATCGATCTCTCCGAATTGGTCGATTTGATAGAGGAGAAAGAGCGATTGGAGCAATTGGTGCAAGACCTCTCTCAGGAACAACAGGATTATTACGAAGCCATCCGCAACATGGCCTCCAATGCCGACGGCCCGTTGACCTCGGAGTCCGATCCCTCCACCGGTCCTCACGCGGATGTGTTCAACGAAGCCCAGGAATTGGCCGACCGGATGCAGGAAGCCCGCCATGCCTACGAGCGGGGATTACAGGAAGCGGAAAATATTTTACAGGGAAATCGGTCGCAAGATTCCGGCGCCTCGGAAAACGCTTCTGAACCACGGGGGCAGGTATCGGGCAGGGTGACGGTATCTTATTATCTCCCGGGGCGCTACGACAACCACCTGGCCGTACCGGCTTATCAATGTCCGGGAGGCGGCGAGGTGACGGTGAACATCTCCGTGAACCGGAACGGACAAGTGGTCAATGCCTCGGTAGCTTCGGGAAGCGTAAACGATGCGTGCCTTCGGGAATTCGCCCTGAAAGCTGCCCAAGCTTCCCGCTTCAACACGGACGGACAAGCCGAAAACCGTCAGGCCGGCACGATCACCTACCTCTTCGTTCCGCAATAAGCACCGCCATCACGGATCCCTACACCCGGTTGCCGGTAAATTCCGGCGAACCTGCCGAACAGCAGCCCCAAGCCAGACAAAAACCGGCCAGGCAGACTGAAAAACTGATGGAATAAGCCGTAGGTCCGGCCAAGGAACTGTCCGGATCCATTTGAAATGGAAAAGTTTTTGGTGATGCTATCCAGGTGAAAATAGGGAAAAACACCCCTCGGCGGAAGAATTCCATAGGAGCTGGCAAGAGACATCGACACTATCTTTAACCCGCGAATTGAAACCGCTGATAAACAACATGAGTCCGGCACAGCGCCGGACCCATGTTCAACTCTGCCTTTTTACCGTCCAAGTTTGACAGCCCCCTCTATTTCGGGTCCCTGGATAGCGTGGGAAATTCCGGAAAGAAAACCGGAGCGCTGCGGATTAAACTTTGGCTTTATACTTCGAAAGCTGTTTACGCAATGCGTCCACAGATAAATCAACCGCTTCTTCGAAGCTTTTGCATTGGCGTTCGGCCACCAATATATCGCCGGCCACATCCAGTTTTAACACCGCCACTTTATTGCCATGCTCCTTATCTTTATCCAATTTCAGGGTAATATCGGCCGATAGGATATCCTCCGAAAACCGGTTTAATTTGGAAATTTTTTCCTCCACAAACGCCACTAATTTTTTGTCGGCGTCGAACTTTACGGATTGAATCTGAATGTTCATAACTCTTCCTCCTTCTCATTTTTCGCCCGAGGGTGGGCTTTTTGATAGACTTCTTTCACACGTTCAATGGTATTGTGCGTATATACCTGCGTGGTTCGAAGATCGGTATGGCCCAGCAGTTCCTGAATGCTTTTGATATCCGCTCCCCGGTTCAACAGGTGGGTGGCAAAAGTATGCCGGAGCACATGCGGGCTTCGTTTGCCCTGCACACCGAACAACCCGAGGGTTCGAGTGACCAACTGGTAGACCGCCGTGCGGCTGATACGCTTACCTTTGTCCGTTAAAAATAGGTAATTTTTATCGGCTTTACAAATAATTTGCTCGTTTCTCACGGAGATGTAATGGCTGATTTTACGGCTCACCCCGGGCAATACCGGTACAATCCGCTGCTTATCGCCTTTCCCGGTCACGATCAATTCGCCGCAGTCCGCGCAAAAATCCCCGTCCGTGATCTCGAGCAGTTCCGCTATCCGTATGCCGGTAGCATAAAAAAGCAACACGATCAGAGCATCCCGTTCGGTTTGAAAGTCCCGGGAAGGAGCGATCACCCCATCGAGGATTCGCTGCATCCGGCTTTCTTCGATAAATACCGGCAGTCGTTTCGGTTTTTTTTGAAAGCCGATTTGCCGCAGCGGCGTTTTTTCCACTCGGCCGCAACGCTGCTGATAGCGAAAGAAGGATCGTAGCGAAGAGAGTTTCCGGTTGACCGTTGTAGCCGCCATTCCACTGTCGCTAAGGGCCATTATCCAGCTTCGAATATCGTCCGGAGTGACCGCCTCCGGCCGGAAATGCTCCGGGACGGCTCCGTAATATCCCACAAACTGCCGGATATCGTCACCATAGGCGCGAAGGGTGAGTTCGGAATATCCTTTTTCCGACCTCAGGTAGGACAGGAAGGCATCGATCATGGGCTAAAGGTAGTCATTTCCGCACAGAAAACGCGCCAAACTCCGTGGTCCGTCTCCTTTACCCTTACCTGCCGATCGACCAGGGAGGAAGGAGCATAAAAAAACCGCTCCTCCCGAAGCGGTTTTTTCCGAACGAAAATAATGATTATTCTTCGTCGTTGCGGCGCATTTGCTCCACGTAGATCGCGTGCAGTTTAGCCTTGCGGTTGGTCACCGAGGGTTTGGAAAAAGTCTGCCGGCGACGGAGTTCTTTCAATACTCCGGTGCGCTCGTATTTGCGTTTGAATTTTTTCAGGGCTTTTTCTATGTTTTCGCCCTCTTTTACTGGCATTGCAATCATAATACTGATTTTTTGATTTTATTTATTTATTTGGTTTTTGAATCCGTAATTGACAGAAGGGGGGCTTACGGAAGGCCGCCGTACAGTGAAGCGA
>JAJQAW010000171.1 GCA_021203585.1 Rikenellaceae bacterium | reverse complement strand
TCCGACGACAGGGTGGCAAAGGCAACTGCGCCACCCTTCTTGCGGGAATAGCTCAGTCGGTAGAGCATCAGCTTCCCAAGCTGAGGGTCGCCGGTTCGAACCCGGTTTCCCGCTCCAAATCAAAGAGTTGCGATTTTCATCGCAACTCTTTTTATTTTTTTGTGCACACCATTTACCCAGTACCCGTTTCATTATTTTATCCTATTTTCTTCCCATATCTCGGCAAAGCAGTTAACCTAAACCAGTCTTACCCGTAAAGGTAAGAAATGGAAATGGAAATGGAATAAAGCAACGTTTACGCCGGTTACTACCCTTTCCGCTTGGGGTGATTACTTAGGAATGGCATTTATAGGTCATGCCGTTTGGGGACGATCGAAATTACTCTTCTGATTCTGTCTTTTCGGCCAACGGGTGAATGGACTTGGCATTGAGGCGGTTTACTATCTTTTTCCCGGTTGTGGCCTCGATCTCTTTCCGGGTGTTCCCGGCAATCCGGCCTCCTTGTCGGGCGATTTTACGGTTGTGAGCGACCGTCGTTGGTTTTTTCTCTTTCGATATTTCCGTGGTGGTGGCCTCGGCAAGCATATTCAGTACGAGTTCCAGATTGGTCATATTATCCCGAAGGCTCTCCGTTTTTAAGCCTTTGTACTGTTTGTATTGCTTGGTGGTCATCCCTGCCCAGCCTTGGGTTATCAGGTCGGTAAGCACCGCATATTCCTGTCCTTTTTTGATCCCGCGCCGTTCCCATTCATCCGTCAGCTCTCTGCGCACCTCGATGGATTTGAGCCGCTGGTTTATCCAGCTTTGCGAATACCCCTTGCGATGGTAATACTCCATCATGCGTTCGATGCCCAGTTCCGGGTCGTCTATTTCTTCCAAGCGTTCGCGCCCCAGTTCCGCAAGCCACCGTTTGAACGGCTCCGCCTTCGGGGATGGGATGGATTGGACCAGCCGAAACAGTTGCTCTACGTCGGCCACGTCGGTAATACGCATTTTGCCATCGGCCGCTCGCATCTTCAAACCGTTACAATTTGTAACGGTTTGATTCCCCTCTTCTATAAGTCTCTTTTTCAGCACCCTCCAATAAGTTTGGGGATTCGCGCTGTCTGTCAATACGGCAATTACATCCACAATGGATATATACCACTTCCCGGCTTCGGCATCCCATGCCGAACGGACTTTTTTATCTTCAAATAACTGAATGGCGGTTTCCTGTGTCATAGTTCGATTTTTTATAAAGATAAGGCTAAATATTCTATTTCGGTCCATCATACGGACCGTAACCAAATCCTATGGCACCGGTTCTTCGAATCACATCGATCCCATATGGCCCCTGATCTTAGTTGGATCGGGTATAAATGAATGTATGACGCTTTACCCAGTCACCATACAGTCTTTATTTCTGCAGATCGAGCGATGTGGCCATACCCGCCGAATTTCGGCGATCGCGAAAATAGCTTTACCGCGGATCAGATAATACGTTAGGCATTGCCCTTGGTTAGCGTCCAACTCTTGTTGAAAAAGAAATACGCAGAGTTTGCGCAGCAACCGCGAAGCGGGCCCGACCTGTCGGTTTTTCAAGCTTTCCTTATTTGATGAAGAGTAATTCCTTGTCCGTTTGACGGAATCACCTCGGAAGACTTATACCAGAGATACTTTTTGTTGGGAAACTCCTCCCATCTTATGGCCCTGAGAACGAAAAAAGCCCGAACTCAGACGAGTTCGGGCCGGGTTGTGTGGAAACGACACGCGGAGAGTCATGCAAAATCAAGCGTTACGCAGCGCTATATTTATGTTGGATCCGTTTACCGGTTAGCCGCTATCGGGAAGTCAAAAATAGGAAGGCACGGGTGGTTCGAAATGAATTTGTATGACAAACGATACCATTGTGAATGGACCGTGCCCTCCCTTTTTGTTTTCTACCGATACAATCCAACTATTTTAAAAGGACACGGATCGGGAAATTTTCCTGTTACCCCTGGAAGGTCCATTTCCTCCACTGTGTCTTCTCCTTTTCGGTTTGCTTTCAGGAGATAGCCGAGCGGCCCGAAGACCTTTGCAAGATCGGGGATTGATGGAACCGACTGATGGATTTTAGCGGATGATCTGTCCGAGAGGGACAAGGTTTAACCGGCAGAATCGTCAGCGGGTTTTCATTCCCCCCGCATCTCGTCCGCTACCTTAACTATAAAAAAATCAGGGCGGGACAGAGGTGCAGTACAATTCCAGTTAAGGCGACTAAACCCAGAAAGTAATTGCCCATGCACCTAAGCCTGCCCTGAGAGGATTGTATCACATCTCAGGACATTAGCTCAGGCTCTGAACAATATTCCAACTTTCTTAAAACCCGCTCGAAAGCGGTTAGTCATTTAAACTGGTTGAATATTGCAGTTCTTAAAGCTATATCCTTAGACGCTTCGATAAAGAAACGCCAATATTTACAGCAAATATAGCATTCCTTTTTTTATTTTCCTACAGGTTTCCGATCGGCTGCCGGATAGTCCGATCGGATCCTGATCAAAAACTGTACTGTTCGGGAAGACGACCCGTTAAATCTTGGCTTCAGCCACCGAATAAAAATTCGGGTATAGGATCGTTTCCCGGCAGGAGATCCTCCGATAAAGGAGCGCTCCGGCCCTCCTGTGTACAGACCTCATCCTCTTCTTCCTGGAATTGACCACCGGGTCAGGAATCTGCCGCGGCCACAGACAACGGGTAGACTCGACGGCAAATTGAGAAGGACGGGATAACCGAAAGTTTTAATCAAAGATTTGCATATCGTTCGTTTAAAGGAGGCCAACCATCATTCTAATATCCGGATCGGAGAGATCAAGAATCATCTCCATAGGGA